>NZ_JACJQD010000009.1:0-233150 GCF_014696485.1 Limnothrix sp. FACHB-1083
AATCGTCGATTTTGCAGAACAGAGCTTCTAGACTGAGCATGACGGGGTTGGGTTGAGGGCTTTTTTGTTAATGCCTCAGCTTAACCAGCCCCGTCTTTCTTCCGCTCCCCTTATCCCGAACTGACGTTTCGTTTAGGGTTCTGGTTGGGGCCGAAGTTTTAGCCGAATCGACCGGTTACATAATCGCGAGTGGCTTCTTCCACGGGATCGTGGAAAATACGTTCCGTGCGATCGTACTCCACCAAATAGCCAACCTTGTTGCCCGAGTCGGTGGCTTGGGCGTTGAAAAAGGCCGTGCGATCGCTCACCCGCGAAGCCTGTTGCATGTTGTGGGTCACGATCACGATCGTGTAGTCACCACTCAGTTCCTTAATCAATTCCTCAATGCGGAGGGTGGAAATCGGATCCAAGGCCGAGCAAGGCTCATCCATCAGGATCACTTCCGGTTGAATGGCCACCGCGCGGGCAATGCAAAGGCGCTGTTGTTGTCCACCAGAGAGGGCCAAGCCACTGTCGCGCAGCTTGTCTTTCACCTCATCCCAAAGGGCAGCCCGCCGCAGAGAGCTTTCAACTAGCTCATCCATGTTGCCGCGATAGCCATTGATGCGGGCCCCAAAGGCAATGTTTTCGTAAATGGATTTGGGGAAGGGATTCGGGCGCTGGAACACCATCCCAATGCGGCTACGGATGGAAACGGCATCGACCTTGGGGCCGTAGAGGTCTTCTTCGTTGTAGGTAATTTGTCCCTCAACACGGGCGCTGGGAACCAGGTCATTCATCCGGTTAAAGCAACGCAAAATCGTGCTCTTGCCACAACCGGAGGGGCCAATGAAGGCCACAATTTCGCCCCGTGGGATGTCTAGTGATGCGTCGCGCACCGCGATGCTGGAACCGTAGTAGACCGAGACCGATCGGGCAGATAACACCGCATTGGACGTGACAGAAGATTGCATACCAGTCAAACCTGAACTGAAAAGTGAAGAAGCAAGGGAGAAGGTCGAAACATCAGCATCCAGCGCGGTCGATCTCAACCCCATCGTCAAGATCCGGTGATTACGGGCCATGAGCAGGCTATGAGTCCTAATCCGATCGATCAACCGCAGAACGTTTGCAGAACTATAAAACGTGCCGGTCACCAGAATTCCCAAAAAACCAGGAATTCTAGGAATCCTAAGAACTAGTTAAGAGTTTTCTGGAACCGGTTGCGCAACAAAATTGCCGTGCCATTCATGGCCAGCAGAACAATCATCAAAACGACAATCCCGGCGGCGGCGTTGATGTGGAAACCTTGCTGAGGTCGGGAGACCCAGTTGTAGATTTGGATCGGCAGCGCCGTGAAGGGGCTTTGGGGATTGTTGGGGATGAAGGGAACGAAGGTTAAGGCTCCAATGGTGATCAGCGCGGCGGTTTCCCCGATCGCCCGGGACAGGGCCAAAATGGTTCCCGTCAAAATCCCCGGCAGGGCCAGCGGCAACACATGGGCCGAAACCACCTCCCAACGGGTTGCCCCCAGCGCAAAGCCTGCCTGACGCAGACCGTCGGGGACGGTGCGCAGGGCTTCGCGGGTGGCCACGATGATCACCGGCAAAATCAGCAATGAGAGGGTTAGGGCCCCGGTCAGAACGCTGCGGCCGCCAGTGATGGGTTGCAGCCAGCGGGCAAACACCTGCAATCCCAGCAAACCATAAATGATCGAGGGTACGCCAGCCAGGTTGGAGATGTTGATCTCAATCAGGCGAGACCACCAGGATTCGAGCGAGAACTCTTCCAGGTACAGGCCCGCACCCACCCCGATCGGGAAAGCAATCAGCGCCGTCAGCACCAGCAGCCAAATGGAACCGCCCAACGCCGCGCCCACCCCGGCCAATTCCGGCTTGCGCGAGGGCAGGCTCGTGATGAATTGCCAGCTAATGCGGGGCATTCCATCAATGAAGGTATCCACCAGCAGCACCACCAAAACCAGGATGGCGAACCCGGTGGCCACCCAGGTGGCTCCAGCAAAGATATTGTCCTTGACGTAGCGCTGATCCAGACGAGGGTTGAAGAGCAACGCGCGCGATCGCCCTTGGGATTCGTTTGAAATAGCCATTAGTCGTATTTTTCCTGGAAGCGACGCACAAACCAAAAGCTGAACACGTTCAACACCAGGGTCATCACAAACAGGGTGGTACCCACTGCGAACAGGGTTCGGTAGGCGATCGACCCGGCCGGCGTATCCCCAAGGCTGACCTGCACGATGTAGGCCGTCATGGTCATGGCGGAAACAAAAGGATTCAGACCCAAGGTGGCATTCTGACCCGCTGCAATCGCCACGATCATGGTTTCCCCGATCGCCCGCGACACTGCCAAAATCACCGAAGCCACAATCCCCGACAGGGCCGCTGGCAACACGACTGAAATGATGGTTTCGCGCTTCGTGGCCCCCAGAGCATAGGAACCATCTCGCAAACTGCGAGGCACGGCATAGATCGCATCTTCACTCAGGGAGGCAATCAGCGGCGTGATCGCCACACCCAACACAATCCCCGCACTCAGGGCATTAAACCCTTGCAGTCCGGGGATGATTTTCTGAAGCAGCGGCGTGACGAACAGCAAAGCAAAGTAGCCATAGACCACCGTGGGCACACCCGCCAACACCTCCAGGGCCGGCTTCAGCACCTGTCGCACCTTGGGGCTGGCATATTCACTCAGGCAAACGGCCGACAGCAGACCCAAGGGCAACGCCACCAAAATGGCGATTCCCGTGGTGAGCACCGTGGCGCTGATCAGGACAATGATCCCGAATTGGGCGCTGGCAAAGAGCGGAGTCCAGCGGGTTTCTGTGAAAAATCGCCAAACGGGAATGATTCTGAAGAAATCGATCGTCTCAAAGATCAGGGTGAAAACAATCCCGATCGTTGTGGCGACCGATACAAATGAAAAAAGACCCAAAATCAGTCGAACGATCAACTCTGTACGGTGACTCGCTTGACGATTGGGCTGCCAAAGTGCGCGATCGCGCAGGGAACTCTCCATAGGGAAGGGGTGCGGGAACCCGCCAAAACCTTTTCGATTTTCTCTAGATTTAACTGCAAACCGGCAATCGGCTGATCAACCACTCAGCACCTGTCGCATCGCCTTGACCACGGAGCAAGGTGACCGAAGCATTGTCCATGCTGGATGCTCGGCCCCAAACGCTCCTGTTCAAGAATCTGCCACAAGCCAAGGGATGATCAGCCCTGCCATCTAAAGCCCCTGTGAGGATTTTAAAGACCCAGGCGATCGCCCCTCAGCACCAGGCTGAACCCGTTTACTTCTTCTCGGCACCGCCAGCCTTTTCAGCCGCCAGCAGATCCGACAGCTTAGCCCCAGCCGGAGCCTTGCCACCGAACACAGAACCGGTCACTCCCTTCTCCAGGCGCTCCTTCGCCAGCGTCAGCACCTCATCGGGCAGCGGCAGATAGCCCGTATCCGCAATGATTTGCTTGTTAGCCGCATCAATCTGGAATGCCACAAAGGCCTTCACCTCAGGACGGCTGAGGGCATCCTTGCGGACGTAAATGAATTCCGGACGCGACAGGGGGTTATAGGAACCATCAGCGATCGAAGCAGCGCTCGGAGCAACGCACTTGCCGCTCTTACCCTTGATTTCCACCAGCTTCAGCTTATCCTTGTTTGCTTCGTAATAGGCATAGCCAAAGAAGCCCAAGGAGCCTTCATCACCCGACACGCCCTGCACAATCACATTGTCGTCTTCGCTCGGCGTGTAGTCCCCACGGCTCTTACCTTCCTCGCCGGTAATGGCCTTGGTGAAGTAGTCATAGGTTCCCGAATCCGTACCGGGGCCGTAGAGGGTCATCGGCTTGTCGGGGAATTTCGGATCCACATCCTTCCAGCTCTTCACCTTGCCTTCGGCGGCCGGTTCCCACATCTTCTTGAGCTGATCAACGCTCAAGCAGGTGGCGAAGTCGTTTTTGGGGTTCACCACCACCGAGAGACCATCAAAGGAGATGGGCAGCTCCACATATTCCACGTTGCCCTTCTTACAGAGTTCAATTTCTTCTGTTTTGATGGGTCGCGAAGCGTTGGAAATATCGGTTTCCCCGGCGCAGAACTTCTTGAAACCGCCACCGGTTCCCGACGATCCCACAATCACCTTGGTGCTGGTGTTGACTTTCATGAACTCTTCAGCCATGGCTTCCGAAATCGGAAACACGGTGCTGGAGCCATCAACCTTAACGGTGGCTGTTGCTTCCGCAGCGGCGGGGCTAGCACCGGCAGCGGGGCTTTCGCCAGCGGCGGGGCTGTTGCCTGCTTGGGGTGCGCCACCGCAGGCGGCTAGGGAGAGGGCCAGGGCTGCGATCGAGCCAGCAGCCGCGTGACGGGTCATTCGACGCAGGAGTGAGTAATTCATAGAGCTTCCGTAAGGGGTGAAGTCAATCAACCGATCGAGTCTGAGGTCTGAAATCTGAAACCTGATTTGAAATCGGCGATGAGCTGAAGTCGAGTGGGTTGCTTGACGAGGAAACTGCCTCGCGGCGGCTAAAACTGCCGATTGCGCCGCCCGTTGGTGTGTGGTGAATAATGACAGGGGCAAACGGCGGCTAGCATAAACCGCTTGGGTAAAGAAAAGGTTAATGGGGCTGATCCGCTTGCTGTCGCGATCGCTACAAATTTCTGGTTTTTGGGCCCAGACCCTTACCCACACAAGGCCGGCTGATGATCTCTGGCTCCCTCAGTGGAAATTTCGCTCATCCGCTTGGGTATAGTTAAATTGGGGCTGCATCTTAAGGTTTCTTTTAAAGTTTTCGTAAATCTCACCCCAAAGCCCCGATTTTCCGATTTGCGTCAGACCAAGCCGCGCGATCGTCAAATCCGGTCTTTGGTCGCCGCCTTTGTCGCTCGGTTAATCAGCTGCGGCAGGGTTAATTGATTGTCTACGTCCTTTTCTTAATTTCTTCGATCGTCACGAGGAAGCATCATGCCTACCACCCTGACCCCCGGCGACATCGCGATCATCCGCTATGTAAGAACTCCTGCTGCTTTCACCTTCACTAATCTTGTTGAGTTAGATGCGGGGACGGTAATCTACTTCACCAATAATGGATGGATTTCCACTCCCACCAGTGAAGGTTTTAGGAATGCTAGCTCCACCGATTACAACGGTGGCGAACAGCTCATTAAATTTACTGCTACGACCAAGATCCCAGCCAACACCTACATATCAACAACAGAACCCTTGTCTGCTTTGTGGTCTTGGGACAGCTCTGGCCAGATCAACACCTCGGAACCGGTTGGTTCCAACAACCAATATGGTTCCCTTTCCCTTAACTCAGCTGGGGACCAAATCATAGCTTTTCAATCGACAAACGCAGCTAACCCTTTATTCTCAGGGTTTACGCCGGTCTTTCAAGTTGACAATACGGGCGCATTTGAGAACGCCACTACCACAGCTACTAGCCTGCTTGCTAGTGGCTTAACGGAAAGCTCAACGGCTGTCAAACTGTCGTCATCAACTCCTTCTAATAATTCTGGGCAACTCAAGGCATGGACTCCCAAAGCCGACAAAAGTGCTTGGTTGTCATACGTTGGGAATCCCAACAACTGGCAAACATCAATTACGCAAATCCCCGTCAGCCTGTCATTTGATCTGGCATCCTTGACAACTCTGTCATCGAACGCAACATCCTTCACAATTGATGAGGAAGAGCCTTTAAATAATGCAGTCATTCAAGTCACTACAACTTCACCAGTTGCGAGTGATCAAACCATTGAAATTGAGTTGGGAGGAAATGCAACAAGACTCAATGACTCAAAATCAAATGCCTCAATTGCAGACTATGAAATTCATGATGGTGATCCGGCTCCAAACTCATTAAAGATCATTATTCCAGCCGGTGAAACAAAAGGCGTTCTTGTTCTTAATCCAGCAGAACCCCAGATTTCAACATTCTCAGATGCCGATAGTAATGATGAGACCATCACCCTCACTCTGAAAAATCCATCGCCTGGACTATCCCTGTCTAGCATCGTATCCCAAACCATTACTATCAAAGATGATGATTTACTAACGCCAGGATTACTGGTTACGCCGACCACTGGACTCACAACGGCAGAAAGTGGCAGTAAAACGACATCCTTTGACGTAAAGCTTAAATCTCAGCCCACAGATGATGTAAAAATTAGCTTGACCAGTTCCAATACTGCTGAAGGAACGGTTTCCGTAACTCCTCTCACCTTCACTAAAGATAACTGGAACAGTACTCAGTCAGTTACAGTAACTGGTGTTAATGATGATGTGGACGACGGAGATCAGCCCTATAAAATCGACCTGAAGTCAAGCTCTCCGGATGGAAAATATGATGCGCTAACTGCATCGGTGAGCTTGACCAATACTGATGATGATGTTGCTGGAATTGAGCGGACACCAGCATCAGGATTAGTCACTACAGAGTCGGGTGGTACAGCAAAATTTGATCTAAAGTTGACCTCTCAGCCAACCAGCCCAGTGAAAATTAGTCTGGTTAGCTCCAACACGGCTGAAGGAACTGTCTCGCCTGCTTCAGTTGAGTTCAACAATACCAACTGGAACACAGCGCAACCTATTACGGTTACAGGTGTTGACGACTCCATTGTTGATGGTACGGTTGCTTACAAAATCACCGGCTCAGTGACAACTGGCGACTCTAAGTACACGTCACTGTCACCGTTTGAAATTACAGCAACCAACACCGATAACGATACGACTGGTGGGGGTGGTTCCTCTGGAGGCGGCACGTCGGGAGGCGGCACTTCTGGAGGCACATCGGGAGGCGGCACACCAACCGGTGGAAGCAGCACACCAACCACCAGTGGCCCGGGAGTTGTGATCGATGCGTCGCGGGGCATTGTGATTAATGGCGGATCGAACTCGGGGTCAGGAGTCACGTTCCCGAATATCTCGACGGTTACGCCGATCGGCAGTTCGCGTGCTCCCGTTTGTAACCTAGCAACGCAGCCCGCGCCGCTGCCGCTGCCGGATTTACCCGGAGTGCAGTTTCGGCAGAACTCGATCGCCCAGCCGGCCACGTTGGGCCGCAACTCCAGCGATTTCATTACCGGATCGGGACGCAGCGAAGAAATTCGGGGTGGCGAGGGAGCCGATCGCATCTTTGGGCTAGGTGGCAACGATAACCTCTACGGTGATGCGGGCAACGACCAGCTCAACGGCAACGCGGGGGATGACGTGGTGCAAGGGGGCCCCGGGCGCGATCGCATCTTTGGGGGCAGTGGCCAAGATGCCCTTTGGGGCGGCCGAGATGATGATTTTCTGTGGGGTGATTTGGGCCAAGACCTGTTGGTGGGCGGCGCGGGCAATGACACCCTGTTTGGTGACCTTGATGGGGGAGTGACCCGAGATCTCCTGGGTAGCGAAGCGGATGCCGATCGCCTGTTGGGTGGCGAAGGTAATGATTTGTTGGTTGGTCAGAATGGTGACGATACCTTGGGTGGAGGCAATGGTAACGACACCCTCTTTGGCGGTTGGGGCAAAGATCTGCTGTTAGGCAACGATGGAGACGATTGGCTAGATGGTGGCCAAGGAGACGATACCTTGGGCGGTGGCGCGGGACGGGATACGTTCGTGTTGGGCGATCGCCCCGGAACCATCACGATTCTGGACTTTGAGCGAGGGGTCGATCGCATCACCGGCCTTGATTTTGGTCAGGTCACCTTCGAGTCTGTGGGCTGCGATACGAAGGTGCTGCTGGGTAATCGAGTGGTGGCATACCTGGTGGGTGCTCCCGCTGACGGCATTAGCGGCTTTTAGACCGGCTAGCTGAGGAAATGGGGCCGATTTTGAAGCGATCGGCTCCCTTTGCGGTATTGGTTTCTCAAAATTTGGGAGCCGGTTTCAGGGCGATCGACCCCTAGAATCCCTATCAGCTACGCCATCAATCGAGCACTATAGAAATATTTAGGAATTTCAAATGAAATCGATCGTCATCGATCAGAATCAGGCGCAAATGGCCAGTAACTGCCAACAGATGAGCTATATATGAATGAGCGGATCGAATATCCTAAAATTCGTCGTAGCTGACAGCATAATTGCTACCATTGCAAACCCGCACTGGTATTCTGACCGCAAAGGCAAAATCGGTGTTTAGGCCCTCAAAGTCTGAGTCATCGGTTAGGGGATGTCTGAAAAGCCAAAACGGCTATCTTGTGGGTCTCATTGATCGACGACAAGGGGCTTAGGCCCCCTGCCCCGAAGGCAGCTTTTGCGTTGCCAGTACCCCAAGTTACGTCTCAGACATTCTCCTAGGGGTGCAACAGGATATTCGTAACTGTCTTCAGTTTCAGGTTCAACTGCTAATCATCGCGTGATTCGCACGGTTCTATGACTTCGCAGCCGACTAGTATTGGTGTTTCAACTGTGGCTGGAACCACTGAAACGGTTCTTCATATCCCTGAGCGCCTCTCTGTTCTGGAAGCCGTTGATTTTAAGGACACCTGCAAAATGCTCTGTGAATCGGAATCGCTTCCGGTTCAAATCACTCTGGACTTCAGCCGCACCGCTTTTGTGGATAGCAGCGGTATCGGTGCATTGGTCAGCAGCTATAAGCTGGCCCATGCGACGGGTGTGAGCTTTGTGCTGCGGGATGTGCAGCCGCCAGTGATGGCTGTGCTGTCCATGACTGGTTTGGATGCGATGTTGCCGATCGAACGGGCCACCGCCCTCATGAGCGCCAAGGCTGCATCAGAAGAGGTGTTGCCACCGGCCACTCACCCCTCGGTGCGATCGTGGGTGAAGCGCACCCTCGATATTGCAGGTTCGCTGGTGGGGCTGACCATTTTGGGCGTTTTGTTTGTTCCCCTCGCGATCGCGATTCGTCTTGACAGCCCCGGCCCCATTCTCTTTAGCCAGTCCCGTTGTGGTTGGATGGGTAAGCGGTTTCGGCTTTGGAAATTTCGCTCCATGGTTTCTGATGCAGAAGCCCGGCGCAAGGAAGTTAAAAACCAAGCTGAGGGTGCGTTCTTCAAGAATGACAACGATCCCCGCATTACTCGCATTGGTCGTTTTTTACGCCGCACTAGCCTGGACGAGCTACCCCAATTCTGGAATGTGTTGCGGGGAGATATGAGCTTGGTGGGGACTCGGCCGCCCACGCCTGATGAGGTGGAGCGCTATGAGGTTCCCCAATGGCAGCGGTTAGATGTGCGTCCGGGAATGACCGGTGAGTGGCAGGTTAATGGGCGATCGACGGTGAAAAAATTTGAGGACGTGATTCGCCTAGACCTGAAATATCAGGAAAACTGGAGCTTGAAGCACGACTTAAAACTCATTCTCAAAACCGTCGCACTTCTGTTTTCCCGCAGCAGCGGCGCAATGTAGTTAGGCGAGTCACATGGGCGCGCGTCCTCAAGGTTCGATCAAATCAAACCGCTTTAAATCTCTGCGCGGCCGCCTTGCCTGGTTGCGAGATTGCTTGCGGCCCCGTCGCTGGCAGCAATGGTGGACTCAGGGGTTGGGGCCCCGTCTGCACCATTGGTGGGACTACCAAACGGATAACCGCTGGATGCCCACCAGCCATCAATCGCACCTGCACCTCACAACGGATCTTCAGGAACTGCCTTCGTTGTTGCAGTGGTTTGATGTCATTTTGAAGCGGGCTATTCCTGAATCGCTGCCGCCGCAATTTCTGTGGGAGTGCCAGTTGATTTTGACGGAAGGATTTACGAATGCGGCTCGCCATGCGCACCATCACCGCCCCCCACACACCCCGATCGTGGTTGAGGTGGGCCGTTGCGGACGTTGTTTAAATATTCAAATTTGGGACTACGGTGATCCTTTTGATTGGGATGCAAAGTTGGCTTTACTGAAACAAGAAAAACGCAATCCTTTGGAGAAGGAATCGGGGCGAGGATTGATGTTTATGGAGCAATTGTCGCGGCGGGTGCGTTACCGTCGCTATGGAAAGCGCAATTGCTTGATGGTTCAAAAATCGTTCCCCAGTTAGCTTTCCGGTTTGCTTGTTTGATTCAGGAGTTAAGAACTTTGGGTTAACGGGCGGCCGCGCCAAGTCCATCCCCAACCGGTTTCGACTTTGATGATTGAGGCGATCGCAATCGCGAAAACCAAAACGCCACCCACGCCCATCAGCCACCAGTAGCGTAGGGATTGGTCAGTTTGTTGGGCGATCGCCCAGCGCATCCAGCAGACCGCGATCGTGGTGGCGAGTGCTAGCCCACAGGACGCAAAACCAAGGGGAGAGGGGCCGTCAATTAGTAGCCCGATCGCCCCGATTAACAACCCCAGCCAGGGCATGGCAAACACTTCAAATAACCCCGCTGCTGAGATCAGGGTTTTGGGGATGCTGTTTTGGTTGGCAATGTGCCAATGCTTAGTCCAACCTTCCCACAGGGCCGCAAAGTCCTGATACATCCGCACGCGCATTAACCCCAACCCCAGCGCGAAATGCAGCGATCGCCCACTTTGGCGAATCTGGCGAGCGAGGGCCAGGTCTTCGGTTAATTCATGGCCCACGGCAGCGTGGCCACCGATGGCGGCATAGCTCGATCGCCGAAAGAACATAAAGGGCCCCGCTGCAAAGGCCGTGGGCGATTTGGGATCGTTCAAGGTGCGGAAGTCAAAAGCAATGGCCATGGCGCTGGCCACAATGGGCTGCACCAACCATTCTGAGAGGCAGCCACAAACCAACAGGGGGGCACAACTGAGCAAGTCGATTTGTTGGCGATCGGCCAGGGTCAAGGCGGCCCCGATCGCCCCAGGAGCCAACCGCACATCGGCATCAATAAACAGCAGATAGTCTACGGTTTCCCCGATCGCCTCTGTCACTTGGGCACAGGCCCAGTTTTTGCCTAACCACAATTGCTCCGTGGGGCGCGGGGGCACTCGCAGCACCCGCAACCGGGCATCGGTGGGCATCAAGGCTGCGGCCAGGGCCAAGGTGCGATCGTTGGATTGGTCATCGGCAACCCACACTTGTAATTCCACATTGTCCGGCAGCTCACTGGCCAAGACCGATCGCACGCAATCAACGATGTTCACTTCTTCGTTGTAGGCGGGGATCACCACCGCGATCGATCGAGCCGGAATCTCCGCGAGCGTCACCGGCTCCAGCCGCGATGCACCGGCCAAGGACTGGCACGATCGCACCCAAAAGATCCCAATTCCTAACCCAGACAGGGCCAAGAGTCCATCCAGAATCAGCCAACCCACCATAGTCTCGTCACCCGTCTTGCCACTGCTGCTGTGCCTGGTATGGATTCGTACCCAATCAATGCACTCATCCTAAATGACAAGCGATCGGGTAGGGATAACCTGCCCGATCGCTCCTGAAATGACTCTGAAACAACCCTAAAACGAAGTGAATTTCAGCGGCTGAGCTTCACCTGAGTTTTAGCGCCAGGTTTTGCACCTGAGTTTGAGTTACTTCGTTTCCGAGAACTCCGCATCGATGACATCATCGCCATCGCCACCGGTCGAACTATCCCCAGTGGGTGCATCCGGAGCGGCCGCATCCGGGGCCCCTTGCTGATACACCGACGACCCGATCGTATACAGCGCCTGTTGCAAGGCCTCCACCTGGGTCTTGATGGCCGGGTAATCTTCCTTCTGCAACGCATCCTTCAGGCTGGCGATCGCGGCCTCGGCCGTGGCCTTTTGGTCGTCGGAGATCTTGTCTTCCAGTTCCTTCAGTTGCTTCTCAGCCTGGTAAACCAGCGAGTCGCCTTGGTTCTTCAGGTCGATTTGTTCGCGGCGCTCCTTGTCGGCGGCGGCGTTGCGTTCCGCATCCTGCACCATCCGATCCACATCGTCCTTCGGCAATGTCGAAGCACCCGTAATGCTGATCGACTGTTCCTTGCCTGTGCCCTTGTCCTTGGCGGTCACGTTCAGGATGCCGTTTGCATCGATGTCGAAGGTCACCTCAATTTGAGGCACACCCCGGGGCGCAGCCGGAATCCCATCCAAACGGAAGGTTCCCAAGCTCTTGTTATCGTTGGCGAACTCCCGCTCCCCTTGCAGAATGTGAATTTCCACATTGGTTTGGCCGTCGGCCGCCGTCGAGAACACTTCGGACTTCTTGGTGGGGATCGTGGTGTTGCGAGGGATGATCTTGGTCATCACGCCACCCAGGGTTTCCACACCCAACGACAGCGGAGTCACATCCAGCAGCAGGATGTCCTTAACTTCACCGGACAGCACGCCGCCTTGAATCGCAGCGCCCACGGCCACCACTTCATCGGGGTTGACGCTTTGGTTGGGTTCCTTGTCCAAAACGCGACGCACCAGGTCTTTGATGGCCGGGATCCGGGTTGAACCGCCCACCAACACCACTTCGTCAATGTCAGTCTTGGTTAGCTTGGCATCGCGCAGGGAGTTCTCAACGGGGATCCGGCAGCGATCGATCAGGTCAGCGCACAGCTCTTCAAACTTGGCCCGGGTCAGGGTCAAGTCCAAGTGCTTGGGCCCGTCCTGGGTTGCCGTAATGAAGGGCAGGTTAATTTCGGCTTGGGTAACGCTCGACAGCTCAATCTTGGCCTTTTCGGCGGCTTCCGTCAGCCGTTGCAGAGCTTGCTTGTCCTTGCGCAGGTCAATGCCTTCGCTGGCTTGGAACGTGTCGGCCAGGAAATCCACAATCTGCTTGTCGAAGTCATCGCCGCCCAGGTGGGTATCCCCCGAGGTGGCCAACACTTCAAACACGCCATCGCCCACTTCCAGCACCGATACGTCAAACGTACCGCCGCCCAAGTCGAAAACCAAAATCGTTTCGTTTTCTTTTTTATCAAGACCGTAAGCCAACGATGCAGCGGTCGGTTCGTTGATAATCCGCAGCACTTCTACGCCTGCGATTTTGCCTGCGTCTTTGGTGGCTTGGCGTTGGGAGTCATTAAAGTATGCGGGAACCGTAATGACCGCTTGGGTAACGGGTTCACCGATATATTTGCTGGCATCTTCGATCAGCTTGCGCAGCACTTGGGCGGAAATTTGTTCCGGAGCGTATTTTTCACCCTTGGCCGTGCAGTTGATGCGGACGTTTCCACCAACGTTGTCTACGTTGTAGGCCACTTCGGTGGCTTCGTGGGTGATTTCTTCAAAGCGACGACCAATGAAGCGCTTGACCGAGTAGAAGGTGTTCTCGGGGTTCATCACCGCTTGGCGCTTGGCAATTTGACCAACGAGTTTGTCGCCGTTTTTTGCGTAGGCCACGACTGAAGGGGTTGTTCTGAAACCTTCGGCGTTGGCGATGACGGTGGGTTTGCCGCCTTCCATTACGGCAACGCAAGAGTTGGTGGTTCCGAGGTCAATTCCGACGACTTTGGCCATAGGGGTATTGCTGCTTCTGAGGCGATTGGGAAAATTTGGCTGTATTTCTTGCTTTCTATAGTGGTTCGTGGGGGCGAGATGATGAAGGGGTATTTACCGAACCGGCTTGATGGCGGTTTTAGGCGTTGGGGTCATGGTTGAGGCAAGGTTGGGCCCTGGCGATCGCCCCTTGGGAAACCGCCAGGGATACCTACGAGAGCTGGTGATCTGGTTTTGATTCACAGCAAATTTGGAATGAATTTGGGGTGCATTGGGATCAATTTGGGGATCGATGGGATCGATCTCAATCACTCGTAAATTGATCAAATTGAGCTAGTTAAATTGAGCACCCCAAGCGCGATCGACTGCCTGGGGTGCTCATGGGGATGCTAAGCCTCGGATCCTGTGGAAGCGGATCGAAACAGCTTCCCAATCCCTTGGATTAAGCTGCTGCGGGGCATGAATCGGCCGGCGTTCACCAAAATTTGATTGGCCAAGCCGCCCGTAACGCAATTGGGCTTCCCTTGGGCGATCGCCTGGAGTGCCTCTTGAACAACGGCTTCGGGAGTGGCGATATCGTTGGGCATCTTCAGGCTGCCGGGGAATTCGGCCGCCGCAGCAAAGTTGGTTGCGGTGGGGCCCGGACAAAGGGCCATCACCCGCACGCCCCGGCCTTGGCACTCAACCCACAGGCCCTCGCTGAAGCTGAGGACGAAGGCCTTGGTGGCGGCATAGAGCGAGAGGTAGGGAATGGGCTGAAAGGCAGCGGTGGAGGCAACGTTGATGATTTGTCCTTGGCCCCGATCGAGCATGGGTTGCAAGAAGTGGTGTGTTAGCTCCGTCAGGGCCACCACGTTCAGGTTCAACATGGCCCGCTGCTTGGCCAAGTCCCGAGTGGCGAATTCCCCAAAGTCTCCGAAGCCAGCATTGTTAATTAACCAGTCGATCGGCTGACCAAGGGCTTTGACTTGGGCGGCCAACTGGTCGGCCGCGCCCGGCTCACTGAGGTCAAGCGGCAGGGCGATCGCCTGGATCCCAAATTGGGTAGTTAGGGACTGGGCTAACGGTTGGAGTTTTTCGGTCGATCGAGCCGTCAAAATCACACGCACACCACGGGCGGCCAGGGCTTGGGCAAAGGCTGCACCAATGCCACTAGAAGCGCCGGTAATTAGGGCTGTTGCCATGGAATAGTTTCTCAACTTGGGGCAATCAAGAAGGTTCAATCGTGAAGGAAAGCTTAGGATCGATACTGTGCCAATTGCGCCAATGGCACTGCTGGACAGGTTCCCAGGTAAATGCCGGTTTGGAAACCGTGCCATTCTGGACAACAGACCCCCATGAAGCAGCCGATAGTAATCGGGCATGGGTGGCGGGGCTAATCAGCGGTCAGATGTAGCCTGATACAGATGCCTGAACGAATGCCTGAACATTAGTACCTGACCCTATTTTGGGTTGAATTTTGGGTTGAAACAGGTATCAACCCGATTGAGAAAGGAGAAGGAGTGGATCATGGCTCGATCGATCAAACAACCTCAAGCAGTTCAGCAACCTCCCCTGTTGGGTCAACGTGCCATTCGCTGGATTGGCCGAGTCGGCAGCGTGGCCCTGGGAAGTAGCTTGGCGATTGCCTTGGCCGCCGGTCAGGCCCTGGCCCTAGATAAGTTAGTGTTGCGGTTACCGGGCCTGGGTGATGTGGATATCACCATGGCAGAGCTGAAAACCTTTGCGGAAACGGGGCAAGCCAGCGGCGACTTTGGGCAACTGCTGAGCGATCCCAACGTGGCCAAGCAAGTGAGCCGGGCTGATTTGCAACGGATTTTGAAAAGCCCCTTCCAAGTGGGCAGCGCGGCGGCTCGCACGGCTCCGTCCGTGTTGAAGAGCTGTCCCGGTGAGTTGGTGATCGGCTCCATTAGCCAGGTGCTGTATGCCGACAACGCCCAGGGCAATGCTCAGCCCCTGACCGCCGCGATCGAGAAGGTGTTGTCCCGCGCTTCGGCAGCACCCGTCACGGCCTTGGATGTGTTGATGCAGCTTGAACCGAAAACCATGACGGTGGATGCGGGGGAAGCACTCAAAATCTATACCCGCGTTAAAACCAAGGTGCAACCGATTATCAGCAAGGTGGGCGGTCTGACCGTGCGGGAACTGACCAGCATGGATTCGGCCAAGCTGAACCAACTGCTCTCAGAAGCCGGGGTGACCAGCAGCGATATCAGCAAGATTCAAGGGGCAATTCAGGCCTTTGGCACGATCGACCCGGGTTCTGACCTGGATAAACTGTTGCGCCAAGTGAATCTTGGTTCACTGCTGCAAAAGGCGGCGGCTGGGGACTTTTCGGCGTTGCTGTCGGAATTGGGATCGATCAACGTGAGCCAAATCGATCTGAAACCTTATGAAGGGCGCGTTAGTGGGTTCATGGCAGCCATGATGGAAGTCCTCGGGTTGCCGGTGAATCGGGGTGCAGCCTGTCGGGCGGTGATGTAAGACCCCTGCGGTTCTTGACGATTTCCCCTGACCCGGGCCGCCACACCGAGGCAGCAACCAGTCTGATTGAATTTGATCGCAAACTGACTTGCAAACAAACACCATTGCAAACTTGATTGCCATCAACCATCAATGCAGACTGGTTGCGACTCCCTGAAGTCTCTGATGCTGAAGCGTTGGCCGAAATGGTGCAAAAGCACTGTCACTCGACCACGAGTCCCCATCCCACGAGTCCCCATTCAAGGACGGTACTGCTGATGGTTATGTCTGTAGGTTCTCTCTTGTCGGATTCCGGGCCGGGGTGTGCGATCGCCCCTGCTAGCCCGCTGGGTGCTGCCCCGGCAAAATCCCTCTCTTGCCTGTTGCGTCGCGGGCGTTGGGCCCTGCTGGGGGCTGGAGCGGCGTTGTTGTCGCTGGCTCCCATGGCCCAGGCGGCGGATCAGGTTCAAATTCGCTATGGACCGATCGGGGTCAGTGCCACCCTGAAGGATCTGCAAGCCTTTGCGGCTGATAAACCGGTTTCCGATAGCTTTAATAGTTTGCTGGGTCAAATCGAATCCTATGGCAAAGTACCGCGCGATCGCCTGCGGGGCTATCTGAACACCTCGATCGACCTGAAAGTTTTGGGCATTGATCCCGCCGACGCAGTGAAACTGTCCTATGGTTTCGTGGGTGAGCGGTTGCTGAAGCGGGTGAGCGAAGTCATTTACCCCCCCTACGATCGGGGTAACTTCTACGCCCTGCGCGGGGCCCTAGTCACGGCGCTCATGGATGATGGCAAAATTTCGGTTTTGGAAGTGCTAGAAGACTACGGCCCCAGCGTCGTGCGCCTGGATGCGGCCGGAGCCATGGGCATGGCCAACGAAATTCGTGACGCGATCGGGCAATTCTTACCCGGTAAGTAATCTTATCCGGTCAGTAAAAGCCAGTGAGCGGGCGGACGGTGGCCGAAGTCTCGGTCAAGATTCTTTCAAAATTCGAGTCTTCCGCAATTTCCGAATTGCCGCCCCTTGCCAAACTGGGCTGCTCAACAGCTAGTCTAAACAACGCAATCAACGCAATCATTGGGGTGCTCAGGACATTGGTTTGGATGGCGACATTGCCCCAAGGCCAAGACCCACGACAAAACCCCCAGCGGTTGCGTTGTTTTAGCGCGTTTTTTTAGATTGTTCAACCATGCGCTTTGACCTTGTCACCCTGTTTCCAGACTTTTTTGAATCCCCCCTGCGATCGGGCTTGGTGGGCAAAGCGCTGCAAAAACAAATTGCCGAAGTCTTTGTCACCAATCCCCGGGACTTCGCCACGGACAAACATCGGAAAGTGGACGATGAACCCTACGGTGGTGGTGTGGGCATGGTGATGAAGCCGGAGCCGATCGCGGCGGCCCTCGACTCCTTGCCGCAACTGCCTCGTCGGGAAGTGATTTACTTCACGCCCCAGGGGCAACCCATGACCCAATCCCTGTTTAAGGCCCTATCTGCCAATTGCGATCAACTGGTGTTGCTCTGTGGGCATTACGAAGGGGTGGATGAGCGGGTGATGAGCCTGGTCGATCGGGAAGTATCCTTGGGGGATTTTGTGCTGACCTGCGGCGAAATTCCGGCCCTCACCCTCCTCAATGGGGTGTTGCGTCTTCAGCCGGGCACGGTGGGCAAGGAAGAATCCTTGAAGGCCGAAAGCTTTGAGGAACCGCTGCTGGATTATCCGCACTACACCCGGCCGCCGGAGTTTCGGGGGCTAACCGTGCCTGCGGTTTTGATGTCTGGAAATCACGGAGCGATCGAGCAATGGCGGCGCGAAGAACAAATTTTGCGAACCCGCGAGCGTCGTCCAGATTTGGATCGCCCCCCCGCCCCCTTGCCGACCCATCCCCCTTGCATGGGGCCCGATCAGTGGACTCAGGTGCAATGGGTGATTCAGCGCCTAGAAACCCACCAAATTCGCTACCAAGTGACGGGGGGCCTGGCGGGAAATCTCTATGGCTCCGCTTGGCCCCTGCATGATTTGGATGTTGATGTGGCGATCGCTGATTTTGATCGGGCCTATGCCTGCTTTCAAGATTGGGCGATCGCCCCGCCCGATCGCTACATTGACGCGGAATTTGACCTCTTATTATTATTGCGGCTCAATGTGAATGGGTTGTTGGTTGATCTTTGCGCTGACGAAGCCGCCTACGCCATTCGAGGGCAAAAACGCTTGCCCCTGAATACTGATCTCAAAACCGCCCATCGCACCCGCTACTTTGGCCAATCCCTATGGGTGCAGTCGCTCCATCATCTGATTGCCTACAAGGAACGGCTGGGGCGATCGGCCGATCTGGCTGAGCTGCGGCAACTGTTGCGCTAGGGCCGCTAATCATCCGGTTCCTGTAAATGCTCCAAGACCTGTTGATAGAGCACCAGGATGTGGCTGTCTTTGAGTCGGTAATAGACATGGCGGCCCTGTTTGCGGTAAGCCACCAAGCGCTGGCTGCGCAAGGCCCGCAACTGATGGGACACGGCCGATTCACTCATGCCAACGGCTTCGGCCAAGTCGCAAACACAGAGTTCTTGATGAACCAGGGCTGACAAAATCCGCAGGCGGTTTGGGTCACCCAACAGGGCAAACACCTCCGCCATCCGTTGGGCCATGTTGGTGGAAAGCACCCGATCGCCCAAGGCACTCTCCACCAAGGGAGCCGGTGTTGTTGATCCATCGGGCGATCGCTTGTCGATCGCCAAACGGGTTGAGGGACTTATCGTGGATAGCTCTATGCAGGAGTGATCGGCAGCCATACCCAGAATCCTTGTCAGTACTACGTTGCATTAACTGCCCGATGCCAAGCCCAGACCCCGTGCGGGAGTTATGGTGCTCTTAATTCTCTAGTACTACTCACTTGCGATCAAAACCAATCACAACCAGGGTACTGCGTTTCGTTTTTCGGGAACAGAGAACGAAAAATGATTGGCTTGTGTGAGGCGATAGGAGAAAACAATCCCTGAGCGAGGCTTCGAGAAGCGATCCCTATGGTTTCAAGATCCTTCCCACACCATATCGTGTCGCTTTCGGAGATGGATGAGCCTAGCAAGCCGGGATCACACCAGCCCAGCTCAGCTCCGTGGAAAATGAGAAGAGACTGGCCCCGAAGCGCAAAGCGCTGGAATCCTAGGAATTAGGGTCGGTTGACGGTGGTTGATTGCAAATCTTGCGATCCCACCTTGTGGTGCTGTTAGCGCTTTCTGATAACATCTTATAAAAAGTTAACGATTAGTAACGAGTCCCTCATGAGCATTCTTGTCGTTGGCGGAACCGGCACCCTCGGCAGGCAAATCGTGCGTCGCGCCCTGGATGAGGGACACACGGTGCGGTGCCTGGTTCGCAGTTACAGCCGTGCTTCGTTCCTGCGGGAGTGGGGAGCAGAGCTGGTGGGCGGCGACATTTGCGATGCGGAGACGATCGCCCCGTCCTTTGCCGGTGGTGAAATTACCGCTGTGATTGACGCGGCCACGGCTCGGGCAACGGATTCCCTGGGGGTGCGCGATGTGGATTGGCGCGGCAAGGTCAATCTGATTCAAGCGGCTAAGGAATCGGGAGTCGATCGCTACATTTTTCTCTCCATTTTGAATGCGAATCAGTTTCCCAAAGTGCCGCTGATGGAAGTCAAGCGCTGCACGGAGGAGTACCTGAAGCAATTGGAGATGAATTACACAATCCTGCGACCCTGTGGCTTTCTGCAAGGGTTAATCGGTCAATATGCGATCCCAATTTTGGAAAATCAATCGGTGTGGGTGCCCGATCGGGGATCGCCCGTGGCCTACATGGACACCCAAGATATTGCGAAGTTTGCGGTGCGGGCCCTGACGGCCACGGAAACGGAGCGCCAAGCCTTCCCGGTGGTGGGGCCCAAGGCCTGGACTCCGGCGGAAATTATCGCCCTCTGCGAAAAACTGTCCGATCGCCAAGCCAAAATCACCAGCCCGCCCACGGGTCTGTTGAATTTGGTGCGCAGTGCGGCCCGCTGGTTCAAGTGGAGCTTGAATGTGGCCGATCGCCTGGCCTTTGCGGATGTGTTTTCTTCGGGGCAACCGCTGACGGCGGAGATGGCGGAAACCTATCGCGCGTTTGGCATTGATCCGGCGGAGATTAGCACCCTGGAAGCCTACCTAGAAGAATATTTTGGGCGAATTCTGAAGAAATTGAAGCAAATTGACTATGAACAGTCGATCGCGGCCAAGGAAAGTAAGCGTAAAAAAACCTTGCGGTTTTAAGGCGATCACAGTGGCATCCGGCTGGGGCGCGATAGGATGAGTTTCGCCTGATTCGGTCACCAGGACAGAATCCTAGCCTGACTGACTCATCCACCTCATTTGCCCCGCCCATCTCACTCCTTCGGTCGTTGCCCGTGTCTGACAGCGCCTGCCCCAACGTTGGAATTATCTATAACGATGCCAAACCCGTCGCGGAAAAGACGGCGGCGGATTTGGTCGAACAACTGTCGGCCCGGGGCTGTCGGGTAATTTCCACCACGGGATCCGGTGGAATTTTAGGTTGCTCGCGGCTGAACCATCCTGTTTGTTCTTCGCCGCTTGAGCAGTTGGTGCCACCGGGATTTGATCCATCCCTGGATTTTGCGATCGTCTTGGGTGGCGATGGGACGGTGCTGTCGGCCTTTCGGCAGTTGGCTCCGATCGGGGTGCCCCTGTTGACGGTCAACACCGGGCACATGGGATTTTTGACGGAAATTTACCTGAGCCAACTTCCATCCGCGATCGAGCAGCTCTTGGCGGGTAATTTTTCCGTGGAAAGCCGCTCCATGTTGGAGGTGCGGGTTTTTCGGGATGATGACCCCCTTTGGGAGGTGTTGTGCCTGAATGAGATGGTGCTGCACCGGGAACCCATGACCAGCATGTGCCATTTTGAGGTAGCGATCGGGCATCACTCCCCTGTGGATATTGCGGCGGATGGCATTATTTTGTCCACGCCCACCGGCTCCACGGCCTATGCCCTATCGTCGGGAGGGCCGGTGATTGCGCCGGAAGTGCCGGTGTTGCAACTTGCGCCCATTTGTCCTCACTCCTTGGCCTCTCGGGCGTTGGTGTTTTCCGAAACGGAGCCGGTCACAATTTTTTCGGCAACCCAAAATCCGATCGTGATGGTGGTGGATGGGAATGCGGGATGTTACGTGCAGCCGGACGATCGGGTGCGGGTAAATCGATCGGCCTATTCAGCCCAGTTCATTCGGTTACAACCGCCGGAGTTTTTCCGAATTCTGCGTGAAAAGTTGGGCTGGGGGCTGCCCCACATTGCCAAGCCCACCTCGGTGGAATTGCCCTAGGCGGCGCTTTAGGATGGATCCATTACCGATCGAAGCACCGGGTCAATCGGAGTATCGGGTCAATTTTCACTAGGCTCAATCTCCACCACATCAAAACCCAACCGCTCTCTAGCTTTTGGGTTGCTGTAGCAATTCCGTGACCAACGTGGCGAGTTTTTCGGCGGCTCCCGGCTCGCCCCGCACGGCCCGCAACCGATCGCCCATGGCCTGGAGCTGAGCGGGGTTGGCCAATAGGGCGATCGCTTGGTCAGCCACAACCGTTGGCGTGAGCGGCCCCACCAGTTCCGGCACGATCGCTTCCCCGGCCCACAGGTTTGGCCAAGCCAACATCCCCAGCCGACGCAAGGCAAAGCCATTAATCAACTTGGCAAAGAGGCCGCCCAAACCCGGCAGATTTGCCAACAACCCCGGAATGCCGTTCCAGGCCCGCATGGCATCTAACTGCTGGGTGGGCAACAACACCAACATGGGGCGAGCCAATGCACCTAGTTCGGCCGTATTTGCGCCGACGGTGGTGAGGCATAGGTCACAGGTGCTGAGTAAGTCCCAGGCGGGCGATCGCTCCCAAAGCCAAATTTTTGTGCCCGCCGGGGTTTCCAGGTAAGGCAAGTTCTGGAGCGATCGGGGATCGGCCGGGGCGATCGCTTCGGGTATTACCAAGCGGGCTGTTGTGCCCGAAACCCAATCAATTACAGGATTATGGGCGCGATCGGCATAGCGGGCCAAGGTGGATAGGTCGATCGTGGGGGCTACGGGAATCACAAATTCCGCTTGGGGCCGATCGGCTCGAATTCGATCGGCCGTACCCAGCAATAACGGCACGCCTTGGGCGAGTTTGGCGCTTTTGGAGCCGGGCAGCAGGGCCAGCCGTTCCCGATCGCCCTGTGGTGAATGGGTTAAACGGCCAGCCTCCAGCATCAGATCGCCCACCACGGCGACTTTGGAGGTGGCCCAGGGGGGAACTTGGGTGGCCAACCGGGGCAACCGCACCCCCACGCGATCGACCCAACGGAGCCAGCGTAAATCCCATTCCGCATAGATCACGCTGCCATAGCCCAAACGGTGGGCGATCGCCACGGCAAAGAACTGATCGCCGCCCAAAAACAACACCACACCTCGATCGCGCCAGTCCCACCCTTCCGCCGTCCGTCCCCAAAGTAAAAAGGGCCAAAAGGCCGCAGCCCCTTGCACCCGATCGACTTCTGGAAATGATTGCACCACGGCCGCTTCCTGACCCGTTGCATTGGGACAGGGGGCCAAAACCACGGAAATTCGCAGGCGCGATCGATCCGCTCCCCACTGCTGCCGCAAGGCTTGCACCACCGGTCGCACCCAAGTGGTGACCTCTCCGGGGCCGTTGGACAAAATTAAGAGATCCAGCGGCTCGGCAGCAGTTGACATCATCTCAGGGGCGATCGGGCGGGAAGTCGGCATGATTGGTGCGATTGGGGCAGCCCAAGGGGGCGCAAATCCAGCAGGGTGATGAACAGGATGGGCCAATGGGCTGGTTTATGGGTTGCATCCGCTAGCCGATTGTCTCAGACGGTCGATCTTCCTTGCGACCCAACTTCCCCGATCGCCGGGATGGAGCTTAAAGGCAATTCAGCACATTCAGTTGATCCGTCGGTCGGTTGAGCGATCGCACAGGAATCCATCCCTGAACCGGCTGATTAATTTGCATCCACACCACGCCCCCGGCCGTGGTGGACTCCCGATTTAACAACTGCACTTCACTCCCGGCCGCCACACCGCCGCGCCGGGGACTGGTTAGGTCGGGGTTGGCATGAACCGACAGGCCTTCGCCATAGACCACTCGACGGCACAATTCCGGCTTGATCGGATTTTGGGGATTTTGGGCCGTGGTGCAAGGACGCAGGAACGCGGCCGCAGCCCAACCTTCCACCGTGCGCGAGCCATTGCCCGTGATGACCGTGGCCCGCACAGGAACCCAGCCATTGCGGGCGCTGCCTGTGACTTCCAGGGTGCGACCCTTGGCGATCGTACCCAAGATGGGCGCGTCGTCATCGGCCCGGCTGCGAATATTCAAGGGGCGATCGCTCGTGGCCACCATTCGGCAAGTGCGAGGCGGCGTGACCACTGCACAGGGCCGCAGAAAACTGCTGGCCACCCAACCTTCGACGGTGCGCGAACCGTTGGCGGTGGGTACGGTGGCGCGAACCTGTACCCAACCATTTTGAGGGCCGCCAATCACGTCCAGGGTGCGACCCTTGGCGATCGTGCCCACAATGGAGGCGTTACTGTCGGCGCGGCTGCGAATATTCAAGGGTGAGCCGTTGGTGGTGACCACACGGCAGTTGGCTTCAGCGGCCGCGGCCGGTTGGGCCGTTGCCCCCATTGCCAACCCACCGGCCACCAGGGCCACCGTCAACAGCATTGCTTGGCCATAACGCCGAGCCAGGTGGGCCGAGCGAGTCCGAAGACCGAAAAGGGACTGATCCATAGGAAAAATCTGCAACACAGCAAGCATGGTGATTCATCCTGAAGATGCATCCCCGCACTGGTGATAGAGCGAAGGAGGCAGGTTTGCAGGAGTTGCTCCCATTCTGGTCGAGCGGTCGAGCGATCGCCTAGGATTTGGATCGATCGCTCAATTGACCATTTTGGGGAGCATCGATCGCCCCTCGATCGAGCAAGATTTTGCCCCCATGCGCTGATGCCGCTGAGCAACCCGCAGGCTACAAGTCCCGATGGGTAAAGGGTTTAGCATCGGCTCCGGCATAGGTGGCCGCCACATGCCCCTGGCCCGTTAGGCGGTACTTATAGGTCACTAGACCTTCTAGCCCAACGGGGCCACGCGGTGGGAGGCGATTGGTGCTAATCCCCACCTCAGCCCCGAATCCGTAGCGGAAGCCATCGGCAAAGCGCGTGGAGCAGTTGCGATAGACTCCGGCTGCGTCCACTTCGGCCAGGAAGCGATCGGCGGCGGCATCGTCTTCCGTCACAATGGCTTCCGTATGGCCCGATCCATAGGTGGTGATGTGGTCGATCGCCTCGTCCAAGTCCGCCACCAGTTTGATCGACAAAATCAAATCGCTATATTCCGTCGCCCAATCCGTTTCCGTCGCCGGGGTGATCTCGCAAATCCCTTGCAACAACTCACAGGTGGCCGCATCCCCGCGCAATTCCACCCCCTTGGCCACCAGGGCCCGGGCCAGCTCCGGCAACCCCTGCGGGGCGATCGCCCGGTGAACTAACAGGGTCTCGATCGCGTTGCAAGCGGAAGGATATTGGGTTTTGGCATCCACCGCGATCGGCACTGCTTTGGTTAAGTCCGCGGCCTCATCCACATAGAGATGGCAAATGCCGTCCGCATGGCCCAGCACCGGAATTCGCGTGTTGTTTTGCACAAACTGCACAAAGGCGTTGGATCCTCGGGGAATAATCAAATCCACATAGCGATCGAGTCGTAACAGTTCCAGGGTTTCCTCCCGCGTGGTTAACAGCCGCACGGCCGCCGGATCCACCGCCGAATTAGCCAAGCCCCCGTGAATCGCCTCAATCAGCGCTTGGCAGGAGCGCACCGCCTCTTTGCCCCCTTTCAGGATCACCCCATTCCCTGAGGCGATCGCCAGGGCCGCAATTTGCACCACCGCATCGGGGCGAGCTTCAAAAATCACCCCCAACACCCCCAGCGGACAGGTCACCCGCTCCAAAACCAGCCCTTGATCCAGTTCCCGGTGAATTTGCCGATCGCCCAAGGGATCCGGCAACTGGGCCAAGTCGCGCACCCCAGCGATCGCCCCCGCCAGCTTCACCCCATCCAGCTTCAGCCGGCCATAAAGTGCCGAAGAAATTCCCTCCGCTTGGGCCGCCGCGCAATCTGCTTCATTGGCCGCCACAATCGCTGCCGCCTGATCGCTCAAAGATTGGGCCACCGCTTCCAAGGCCGCCCGCCGATCGGCCGTCGGCAGCAGCGCCAAAGCTCGTGCCGCCTGGCGGGTTTGGCGCGCAAGATCAACCAACGTGGGTGCAGATGAAGCAACAGTCATGATTGCAAGAGCACAGGGAGCAAAAGGGGTAGAAGACAGTATAGGCAAGGACGGCCCATCCCATGGGCCATGACTCCGTTTGGGATCGGGCGAGGTTGGTTGGTGGGATTTGAAGGTTGATGGGGTGACAATACATCCCGATCGGGAGGGTTTATGAAGAGGGTTTATAAAATTTTGTAACAACACCCAAACCGGGTCTCAGGGGGGCAAAAGGTATCTAGGCGGGCGATCGCAACGATTTTTGATCCTTAATGTCTAATCGTTACTCAGGCCCGCAGAACCGAGAAAGGCTTGTGAAATAAAGGCTTTCGCCATTGTCAACCGCGATTTAACGGACTGCCATCGGGTCACGCGCTGCCCTGGAACTGGCTCAAACCCGCGAAGTTGCTACAAAACTTTCACTTCACATCGAAAATTGTCGGGCTAGAATCGCTGGAAATACCGAACTTGAGGCGTTTCCATGAACAAGGGCGAACTGATTGACCAAATTGCAGCAAAGGTCAATACCACCAAAAAGGAAGCAGATGCCATCTTGACCGCTGCCATTGAAGTGATCATGGATGCCGTGGCAGAGGGCGAAAAGGTGACCCTGGTGGGGTTTGGTACGTTTGAGCGCCGAGAGCGCCAGGCCCGCGAGGGTCGTAACCCGAAGACCGGCACGAAACTGAAAATCCCCGCCACCAAGGTTCCGGCCTTTTCAGCGGGCAAACAGTTCAAGGAGTCGGTTGCTCCTTAATTTTCGGCGCAAACTCTAGGCGCAAATTCCAACTCTCAGGCTCAACCCCCTAACCATTGTTCGATTGTTAAATTGTTCAACTTTTGTTGGCAAAGGAAAGCCCCGAGCTGGTTTCGCCAGGCCCAGGGCTGTTTTTTTACCTAGGGGGTGAGTTCCGATGAACTGGGGGCATTGGGCCGGGGCACGCCCGGTCGCCACCAAGGCAGCAGGGGCCGCAATGTGCCGTCGAGTTCGGTAGGCTGATCCAGCATGGGGTTGGCTTCGGTGTCCCACCCATCACAGGGCCGCATCTGAGCGAGGGTCAACACCACTCGATCGACCGCTGAAACCAAGGTGTCGCCATCTTGTCCCGGTTGATTGACCAACACGCTAAAAACCAAGGTGTTGTAAAGCGGGTGTTCCATGTAGCCCGATAGGGCCCGGACTCCCCGGAGTGTGCCGGTTTTGGCGGAAACACGACCTTGGACCGGTGTGTTGCGGAAACGACGGCGCAGCGTGCCGGTTTGACCCGCGATCGGGAGGGAACTGCGGAAGATGTCGCTTCCCTTAGCTTCGGTCATGGATTCCAATAAATGGACAAAGGCACGGGGCTGCACAGCATTGCTGCGAGAGAGGCCAGACCCGTCACTCATGCGATATTCGCCACGATTAACGCCCAAGGGAGCCAAGGCCCGTTGCACGGCCCCGGAGCCACCAATCGATCGAAACAGAGAATCGGCGTAGCCATTGTTGCTGTTGACGTTGATGGTGCGCACCAACGTGCCCAAGTTGGAGTTCTTGAGCGGGGTTTGACCGTCATAGAGTTGCAGGGCCGCCGCCGTCACAAACAATTTCATGTTGGAGGCGGGAATCAGCGCTTGGATGCTGTTGCGATCGAACAGGACGTTATTCCCGGCCAGGGTTTCTACCCGAATCCCCCAGCGGGCCGATCGAAAAGCAGGCGCATCAATAATGCGGCTTAAGGCTCCGGCCAGTTGGTTGCTGCAAACCCGAGGCGTTTGGGCCAGCAGGGACTTGCCTTCCACGGTTTCGATCGGTTCCTGCTTGGCGGTTTCCGGTTCGATCGACTCCGGTTCGATCACCTCGGTCTCGATTCCCGGCTTACGGGTGACGGTGGTTCCGGGAACCAACTCCGTTGCAGAAGCCGGATTCAGCGTTTTAGACAGCGGTTTTGGCGCGCGCGCGGGATCCGTTGAGGGGTTAGGCGCGGGAGCTGGTGGCGGCGCGATCGCCTCGGTTTGTGAAACGCTAGCCGGTTCAGCGGTTGTGGCTGCTTGGGAGTTGGCCAGGGCTGGTTCAGTCAGCAAACCACCACCCAACGCCAAACCCAAACCAGCCAAACCAGCGATCCATCGGGGTTGCTCAGACATCTGTTGGATTTCCCTTAAAGGCACGACCGTTCTGCACATCCCTGACAGTCAATCCAATCCTCAGGATTGGGACGGGACACCTGAACCAGTTCCACAAGGATCCAACCAGTGATGGGCGGCCGTGTTCAACGGCTGCACTCTTGGGCGGTGGGAGAGGAACGGCGCGATCGGGCCGGGTCAGTGACCCCAGAAATTGATCGCACTCAGGACAAGCCCATTGACTCGGATGGCAACTCCGAGGACTTAGCGACTAGGGCGATCGCAAAAACGGGTGTGAGTCGCGGCGATCGTCCAACGGCCTTGGCCGCATGGCGCTAACCCTCAGCAAATCTGAGGTCATCAGGCTCGTGATGGCCCATCAGCACAAATTGCCCTCAAGAATATCAGACCTCGGCCAGTGGACTAGCTGGATCAACCGGCCGGCGATCCCCGCCTAAGCCGGCTCTTCACCATCCGAAAACTCCCATCACCACTAGCTTTTTCCCGATTCTGGTTTGGGGATCGCCGCTTCGGCTGTTCGTCAGCAAATCCTGAACTATCGGAAAAATTTGGTCGATCAATTTGGTCGTAGGGATGGGATCTCCCCACCCAGCCCCCGTGATCGATGCAACCCAATGCAATTGGCGTGCAATGGTAGGATGGCTTCTGGTTTATTGCAAGTTATTCTCAGGTTTTTGGCATGACCGTCGCCGATCGCCGCTGGCCGCCGCTGAACTTTAATCGCTTCCGTTTGCGCCCCTTCAGCTTCACGGAAGGGTTGTGGATCTGTGCAACGGTGTTGGCGGCGGTGGCGGTGGGCGTGCCGCTCCTGGCCTCAATTGCAGCCGCCCTGAGCGCCAGCGGCCAAACCTGGAACCACCTCACCCGCACTGTGTTGGGGGAATATGTGTCGGCTTCGGTGGGGCTGGCGGTGGGGACGGCGGGCCTGGCGATCGGTCTGGGGGTGGCGACGGCTTGGCTGGTGGTGGCCACTCAGTTTCCCGGGCGGCGATGGTTTGAATGGCTGCTGTTGCTGCCCTTGGCCTTCCCGGCCTATCTGTTGGCCTATGTCTACACGGATTTGCTGGACTTTTATGGGCCCATTCAGTCTTGGGTGCGATCGCTCACGGGCTGGAAATTCGGTGAATATTGGTTTCCCCCCATTCGATCGCTGCCCGGGGCCATTTTGATGATGGGCCTAGTGCTCTATCCCTACGTTTATATGCTGGCGCGGGTGGCCTTTCTGGAGGGAGCAGCCAGCCTGCTGGAGGCGGGCCGCACCTTGGGACTGAATCCCTGGCAGGGGTTTTGGCGGGTGGCTTTGCCCATGGCCCGGCCCGCGATCGCCGGAGGGGCTGCCTTGGTGATGATGGAAGCCCTGGGCGATTACGGCACAGTGGAATTTTTTAGCGTTAATACCTTTGCGGTGGGTATTTATCGAACCTGGTTTGCCATGGGCGATCGCCCGGCGGCCTGTCAACTGTCGGCCCTGCTGTTGGGGGCGGTGTTGTTGTTGGTGTGGGTGGAGCAACGATCGCGCGGTGGGGCTGGCTATCGATCGGGCGGGGCCTATGCGGTGCAAGCACCCTACTCCCTCCGTGGGTTGCGGGCGATCGGGGCCTGGGTGGTTTGTGGGTTGCCGCTGCTTTTGGGTTTTGGGTTGCCGGCCCTGCTGCTGGCCAGCATGGCAATTCGCAATCCTAATAGTCTTCTTGATCCCAGCTTCTTGCTCTATGTGCGCAACACCGCCGTAGTCGCTAGCTTGGCGGCGGTCACGGCGGCGATCATTGCCGGAGCTGCCGTGTATGGGGTGCGAGTGGTTTCGGGGCCCCTGATGCGGTTCCTGTTGAAACTCATGGCGCTGGGCTATGCGATTCCCGGATCCGTGGCCGCCGTGGGCGTTTTGATTTCGGTGGGTTGGGTTGATCAACAGTTGGCGACGCAACCCTTGGCGATTGCCCCGGAAGCGGGAGCCGCATCTTCGGGTTTGTTGCTGAGCGGCACGATCGGGGCCTTGATTTTTGCCTATTGGGTCAGGTTTTTAGCCCTGGCCCTGAACCCAATTGAAGCCAGCCTCGATCGGATTGTGCCCAACCTGGATGGGGCGGCCAGAATTGCCGGATTGTCGCCGGGGGCCGTGTTGTGGCGCGTCCATGTGCCCATGCTGCGCGGGGGGCTGTTGACGGCCTTGCTGTTGGTGTTTGTGGATACGGTGAAGGAGTTACCGGCCACGCTGATTGTGCGCCCGTTTAATTTCGACACCCTGGCCGTACGGGCCTATCAGTTGGCCTCCGATGAACGGATTGTGGATGCGGCGGGGCCCGCTTTGGCGATTGTGGCGGTGGGGATTGTGCCGGTGGCGTTGTTGAGTTGGCAAATTTCCCGATCGCGCCCCCGTCGCCTACCCAACGAGTTTAGGTAGACTCATTCCACTCGGGCTGTTCGATCGGGATTTCGATCAAGAACTCCGTGCCGCCCCCCTCTGCGGGCCGACAATCAAGAGTTCCGCGATGTTTTTCCACCACAATTTGATAGGAAATGGACAGGCCCAGTCCCGTGCCTTGGCCCACGGGCTTGGTGGTGAAGAACGGATCGAATAGCTTAGAGCGCACCTCATCGCTCATGCCGTTGCCATTGTCGGCAATCAGAATTCGCACCCACTCTCCAGACATCAATTCCGTGGTGATCGTCAGCCTGGGCATCACGATCGAGGTTGCAATGGGGCGATCCTCAAGGTTGTCAGTGATCCAAACCTTGCTGTTGTTGCCGCTGCCGGCCACGAGAGAGGCTTCTTCCACCTGGGCCGATCGCAAGGCTTGGGCTCGCAAATTGCGCGATCGCCCGTAACGGTCTTCCAAGGCATCGATCGCATTGCTAATCACATTCATGAACACCTGGTTCAATTGCCCCGCGTAGCAAACCACCAGCGGCAAATCACCATAGTGTTTTTCCACTTCAATTCCAGGAAAATTGCTATTGGCTTTGAAGCGATGTTGCAAAATCAGCAGCGTATTTTCGATGCCCTCGTGGATGTTCACCGGCTTCATTTCCGCCTGATCCAATCGCGAAAAATTCCGCAAGGAAGCGACAATTTGCCGAATTCGTTCCGCTCCTAACTGCATTGATTGCAGGGTTTTGGGCAAATCATCACAGAGGAAATCCACATCAATATCCCGCGAGAAATTGGCCACCGCTTCCGTCGGCACAGGATAGCTATCCCGGTAGTGCTGAATGAGCGAGAGCAACTCTTGCGTGTAACGGCGGGCATAGGTCAGGTTGCCATGGATGAAGGTGGTGGGGTTATTGATTTCATGGGCAATCCCGGCCACCATTTGCCCCAGGCTGGACATTTTTTCGTTCTGAATGAGCTGAGTTTGGGCGGTTTTCAGCTCCTGGAGGGCCGTGCTGAGGCGTTTGGCTTGATCTTGGGCCTGCACAGCGGTGACCTGGGCCTTGGCATAGAGTTCCGCTTGGTCGATCGCGGTGGATAGTTGGTCGGTCACAGCCCGCAACAGCTCCACTTCCCGCTCACTCCAAGTGCGCACCTGGGCACTTTGGCCGCATTCAATCACCCCGATCGCCCCGGAACGGGTTTGCACCGGCAAGGCCAGCAGGGAACGATAGCCCCGATCCTCCATCATTTGCCGCAGGGTGGGATTATCTAACCGCGACACGTCATCGGCCCGCACACATTTGCTCCACATCAACTGCTGAAGGAAGTAGCTGGCGTGGATATGGTGATAGGGGCCAAGGGCGCTGGGCACGGCTGGGGTACGGGACTCGTTCACCACATCCCAAGCCGGAATGCCGCCGCCTGCATCGGTGATATACCAAGCGAAAAGACAGCGATCGGTATCCAACAGGTTACGGATGCCTTGCACGGCCGATTCCAGCACCGTATCCAAATCCAGGGAGTTGCGAATTTGGGCCGCCAACTGAAACAACAGGGCCTCGCGGCGGGTGGTCAGTTCCTGGCGGGCTTGGGCGCGGTCAATCCCCACGGCGATCGCGCTGGCCAACCAACCTAGGGCATCCTGCACCGCTTCCGCGAAGGGTTCCACACGATAGAGCGCCAACGCACCCACCAGCCGATCCTCCACCACCAGCGGGAAGCCCGCAAAATGCACTTCTGTGCGGGATCTGCCTTGATGGGGAATCAGGGCGCATTCACTGCGGAATAGGGGATTGCGCGATCGAGCCACGGCCGCCACCGTGGACAGCTCCGGAGTACTCAGGCTGATTTTGTCTCGCAGGGCATCATCAAGCAGGGGGATATCCAGGTGCAGCGCATTGTTGGTGTTGCGGTTGACCTGGGCTTGCAGGGTCAAGTAGGTGGGATCTAAGTCCACCGTCCAAACGCGGGCCAGGTTGCAATCCAGTTGCCCGGCCATCATTTCGGCGCAGGTTTGCAAAATTTCCGAGAGTTCGCCCCGTTGACAAAGGGCCACGCCCACTTCCGCTTCCAAAATCGAAAGGCGCGATCGCTCCATCAGGGTTTCCTGGGCCCGTTTGCGATCGGTGATGTCCTCAACCGTCCCTTCATAACAAACCAGCCGCCCGGCATCATCGAGCAGGGCGGAAGCATTTTCCGAAATCCAAATATGTTGCCCATCCGCTCGGTACACTTCCGATTCAAACCCGGAAACGCTGCCGCTGGCCTCCAGCATGTTCAGCAGTTCCCGTGCCCGATCGATCTGGACGTAGGGCGGCCCACCCATGCGATCGAACGCTTCGATCAGCGCGGTTGGTGACTCATAGCCATAGAGGCGAGCCATGGCCGGGTTTGCGCTCAAGTAGCGACCATCGGGCAGGGCTTGGTAAATGCCCTCGATCGCGTTTTCAAAAATGCTGCGGAACCGTTCTTCGGCTTCGCGCACGGCCCGTTCTGCTTCCTTGCGTTCGGTGATGTCGATCCCCAGCACAAAGGCCGCTTGGTCATTGTTGTATTTTTGGGCCACCACCAAATAGCTTTCGATGCGATCGCCCACCGGTCGCGACACTTCGCGCGTGGCCTCTTGGATCGGAGAAGCAAAAAATTCCGCCACAAATTCCCGAAATTCTTGGCCATAGCCCAAAAAGCCGATGTCTTGGCCAATAAATTCTTCCGGGGCGCGGCCAAAGCTTTCGGCCAAGTGGTGGTTCACTTCCAGGTAACGCAAGTCGCGGCCCACCCGCGACACCGTGCCGGGCACAGCGGCCAAAATCGCTTCCAGTCGATCCTTCAGGGTACGCAGGCTGGCTTCCGATCGGCGGCGCTCCGTGATGTCTTCAACTGTGCCTTCGTAATAGAGCAATTCGCCGTCTTCGTCGTAAACCGCCCGGGCCGATTCGGAAATCCAAATCCGGCGGCCATCGGCCCGGTAAACTTCCGACTCAAAATTGGCAAGGGATCCCTTTTGGCGAATTTGTTCAACAAATTCCTTGCGGCGATTGGGGTTGACGTAGAGATTTTGGGTGGCATTCAGGGCCAGCAGCAGCACATCGGGCCCGCTGTAGCCATAGATGCGGGCCAAGGCCGGGTTTGCGCTCAGGTAGCGACCATCGGGGGTGGTTTGGAAAATGCCCTCGATCGCGTTTTCAAAGATGCTGCGGTATTGGGCTTCGGCGGCGCAAACGGCCGACTGGGACACTTGTAGGCGATCGAGCGTGGCGTTCAAAATAGCCGCCAACTCCGACAACTCATCGGTTCCGGGCATCACCTCCACCCGCTGAGTCGGGTTGCCGCTGGTGCCGATCGCGCTGACCTGTTCACTCAGCCGCATCAACCGCGCCAACACCAAGCGCTCCAGCAGCAGCAGGGTAATGGCCCCAAAAATTAAGCCCCCCAACACCAACAGCACCAGCGTGTAGCGGAGGCTAATTAGCCCTCGGTTATAGATGGCGCGATCGAGTTCAACCCGCACTAACCAAGCTGGCTGTCCATACAAATCGTCCAACAGGGCATAGCTGGCCAGGCGATTATCGGAAAGGGTTTCGATCGCCACCGTTTCCGTACCCAACAGCAGGGCCTTCACCGCTCGGTGGCGCAAAACCTCCGACCCCTCAGCTTCCGAGTTCGATCGGGAATCGTCGATGGCCGGGGGCATTGTCGCGGCGGAAATTCTGGCAACTTTGGGCGACTGAGGCGATTGGGGTTGGGTAGATTCGGGTTGAACGGATTCTGGGGGCGTAGCAATCAGCCGGGTTGATTGCGGTTGAGTTTGTTCAGTGGGCTGAGCCAGCGCTGATGATTTCGATCGCTCAGGCTTCGATCGCTCAGGTATTGACGTAGCCGGTTTTGGTGTGGATTGCTGCGGTGTTGATTGTTGTGCTGTGGACTGTTGCGGTGCTGGCGTGATGTCAGGAGCCGATCGCGCAACGAGGGGCAACTTGGCAAGGGCTGAAGGTAGCAAAGACCGGCGGCCAGAACTGGCCGGGAGCTTGGCCCAAGCACTCGATGGTTGCACAATCCCATGCAAACTTTGCAGGCTCAGGTTGAGTTGCGTTAAGCGGCTGACCCGTTCAATTTCCGGCCCAGCCAGAAACCGCCCCAGCAACAAGGTTCCGCGAATCGGCCCCTCTGCCTCGCTGGTGACGATCGGGCGGGCCGCCACCATCATCGGCCCCTCGGGCAATTGCAGCAGACCATGAACGGCGCTGGTGGTTGATGAGTGGGTGAGCAGTGGGCTGCCCGGTTGCAAGTGTTCCCAAAGGCTGCGGGGAATCGGCACGCGCTGCCGACTTTCCAGGTTGTAGCCCTGTTGCAGGAGGGGCTTCCCCGATCGATCCAGCAAAATCAGAGCATTCAGCCGCAAGTAGTCGAAGGTGCGATCGACAAAGTTCGATCGCTCATAGGCAGGATCATGGGTTTCCACAAAACTGTAGGTGGTGTCCCATTCGGAATAGTCCCGCGCCGTCGCATCCAGATCCGTGGCGTTGTCCATCACGACGCTGATGGCCCGCTGCACATCGCGCTCCACCTCACGCCGCTCAAGCTGGCTATAGCCATCCAGCAGGAGATTGGAGGATGTTGTGAACATCACCAAGTTTAAGCAGAGCAGCGCTAGTCCAACAATGACCAGCGTTTTGAGCCGTAATTTCAAATTTGCTACCTCCTACTCAAACCCCTGGATGCGTCCCTGAATGACCGGCCCGAATTTGGGTTTGGGTCTTGGCCGCGATCGGGCGATGTGTCTCTGTGCCTTGATGGGAACCGCCACAGATTGTTAGTTACAGACTGTCTATTGCAGATTGTCTGTTGCAGATTGTCCGCTGGAAACCATCCGTTGCTGACTGTCGATCGCACACTATCTATCGCAGGCTACCCATTGAAAACCGTCTATTGCAGACTGTCTATCGCAGGCTACCCATCGCAGACCAGCCATCACAGACAAATCATTGACGAGCTGCCTCGCGCTGGCCGACTCGGCTGGGCAGTGTCTGAATGATGGTGACCCATGGGGGCTGCCGTTTCTTGTTTCAGCGATCGCAGCCCAAAGTCGGGACTGAAATCGAGTAGCGCCCTATTCCCTATTCTGGATCGAAATTCTGGATCGAATTGATCAAATCTTAAGGAGATTGGATCCCAGCCGGGGCCACCCTGAGTCTAAATAACCGCCTAATCGCACCCTAACAAATCCCTGACGAAGCGTTTTGGTTAAATGAGGCTCGTCTGCGATTTTGATGCACCGATGGGATGGGCCTTGGGGGGTAGCACCCCAGAGCTGTCGAGCTGCTAACTCCAATGGTTAGCCTAATCCAATCGTCGAACAGCCGTTGGTCATTCTAGCGATTTGTGGATGGGCACGTTGTCATGAAACAAACAGGTTGAGGAGTTCAAGTTGGAAATTCCAGGGTGGGAATGTGGGGCGATCGCTGTTGTGGATCTTGCGGCATCCTCTAGACCTCAAGCCTTTACTAGTAGCGTGGCTGCCTTAATTCGCTGAGTTAAATTACATGGCTGTTATCGCCACCAAACCGTTAGGCAGCAAGGGGCTTAAGCCCCTTGTTACCACGACTGGCTCCGCAACTTTGACCCAATATATTAAGCCTGTCATGCTACTAGGTTTCAAGGACTGCGCTAATTGCCTGGGCGATGGTTTCATTGCCATCCAAGGTAAACCGCTGGCCGGGCTGGGAAGGTGTGGGCGCTGCTTGTAAAAAAGACCAATCTCCCTCAAAAAATTCGGTCGGTTGCAAAATTTGGTGGGAAGTTTGGGTTTGAATTTGGTCTAACAAGATGGGGGCTTCGGCAAATCCATCGCGGGTGAGAGTAGCCACGGTTGGGCCGGTGCGGCAGGCTTCGGCAAAGGTTCCGTAGCCGGGTTTGGAAACGATGCGCCCACAAAGGGGCATAAAGTCCACGGGCCGAAAGGGGCGATCGCTCGCGTGGTGTTCGATCGGGTCGAGCACTTGGTATAGGTTGGGCAAGTCCGGGGCCGATCGGTCAAAGGTGATGAACAGCCAGTCGGGAAATTGCCACAGCCGCTCGTAGGGAATTTGTTGCAAGCCCAGGCCGCCAAAGGTGAGCAAAACGGTGCGATCGCGCGGGATATCTGGTAAACCCAACTTATCGCGCAATTCCGCCGCGCCATAGCGGGGTGCGCCGCCCGTTAAACCCACATCGGTTTGTTGGGGAAAGCTGGCCATGGGTTCGTGAAAAGGCAACCGAAAGAGGCGATCGCACCGATGGAAACGATCAGCAATCCAGTCCGCCTCTTGCTCAAATTCGCCACCCCAATCTCGGTAAATAAAATCCCAGCCGAAGTTACCGACCGCCCAGCAGGGCAGACCCGCCGCTTGGGCAATGTCGATCGCCAGGGGGGGCAAGTCGGCCAACACCAGAGCCACACGCCCATTTTTGACGGACATTTGCCGGATGAAGTCCACCTCTGCCGCCACAATGGCCGCCGCCCGCGATCGCAGAGCCTGGAGTTGCTCCAGAGTCGTTTGCCGGTCAATTTGCAAACTATCTTGCTGCACCACACCCACATCCAGCGCCCTGGGCCGGTAAAGAAATTCACCGCTGATGTAGGAACCGAGGAGCCAACGGGGGGCGGTGGTGACCAAAATCGGCAATAGGTCAGGCCGCAGCCGTTGCAGGGTATCAACTAGGGCAGCCGCTCGGGTGGCATGGCCAAATCCATGGGCAGTAATAGCAACGTAAAGAATGGGACGGGTCATGCGGCTGGGGGGTGGGCCATGAAATCCGGTCTAGAGGTCTCGAAACAGGGTTTGCACTTTTTCCCAGGCATCGGCGGCGGCCGCTGGATGGTAGCTCGATCGGCGATCGCAGAAGAATCCATGGTCTGCGTCGCGGTAACGGAAGATGCGGAAGTTGCGCCCGTGGGTCACGAGGGCCGCCTCTAGGCGATCGAGCTGGTCAATGGGAATCAGCGGATCGGCCAAGCCTGCGAAAAACCAGAGCTTACCGTGAATTTGGGAAGTGCGGGTGACGGTTGGCTCGCCGCCCCCGGGACAGAAGGTGGGGATCCCTGCGCCATAGAACGCAGCGGTGACGGCGACTTGGGGCAGGGTGGCCGCCAAATAGGCCACATGGCCCCCAAAACAAAAGCCGATGCAGCCCACGGCTCCGGCTTTGGCGTTGGGTTGTTTTTGGGCAAAAGCGATCGCGGCTTGGATATCCGCCAGCAGTTGATCCGCCTTGGTTAAGTCCTTGTGTTGTCGGCCAAGGGCTAGCTCTTCGGTGCTGTAGCCCACAGCAAAGCCCGGAGCGGTGCGCTGAAACAGGGCGGGGGCGATCGCCACATAACCACATCCTGCCAGGCGATCGCAGAGATCTCGAATGTGATCATTCACCCCAAACACTTCTTGAAGAACCACGATCACCGGATAGGAACCGGCGGCCCGAGGGCGTGCTAGGTAGCCCTGGAGGTCAATCCCTAAGCCAGGCTCCTGGGGGGGAATGATGGTGACTTCGCGGCAAATTTCAAGAACCATAGGCGCAACCTGGCAACGGAGTCATTACATCGCCGCGATCGTCTGCAATTGTGACTGCGATCGGGATTGCGATCATCGATGCGATGAACTTCCGCGAACTTCCATGAACTTCCGTTTCAGTCTACCGGGTTCGGCGAATTTCGCCGTAAGCGGCGATTAATTGCTGGGCAATGGCTGACCAACTGTAGCGATCGCCCGCACAGCGTCGGGCGTTTTGGCCGCGCTGTTGTCGTTCGGTGGGTTGGGTTAATGCCTCGCGCACTGCCCCGGCAAAGGAAGATACGTCGCAAGTGCAAACCCAGCCTGATCGGGTGTCGGCTACATCGGGCCAGATATGCACCTGATCGGAAATCACCACCGGCACTCCGGCGGCCATCGCTTCAGCCACCGCAATTCCGAAGTTTTCATAGTATGACGGCAACACAAACAAATCGGCTTGGGCCAGAAGCGATCGCTTCTGTTCCCCGGTCACGAAGCCCACAATTTCCGTGCGATCGCTCAGGTGCGATCGGTTCAAATAGTCTGAAATCGATTGTTCATAGTCTGGATCCTGCACATTGGCCCCCGCCAACACAAACCGAAAGGGCAGCCCCGACACGGCCAGCGTTTCCAGCGCCGGAATCACAATATCCAATCCTTTTTTGCGATCGAGCCGTGACATAAACAGCACCATCGGCCCCGCTTCCTTGGTCGGTTGCGCCATGGGTTGTTCACGGAGCGGCGGCAACGGAACCCCCAAGGGAATCACCCAATCGCGGGAAATGGCCCCAAACCGTTCAGAGATTTTGCACTCCTCCGCACTGGTGAAGTGAACAGCAGCGGCCTTGGCTAAATTGCGCCGCTCCAGCAATCGCCCATACCACCATTTCAACTTTGCCTTTTTCCGCAAATCCAGCGGATCCAGCGTGCCGAGGGGCCGCAGCACGTAGGGCAACTTGCGCCACCGACAGACGATCGCTGCCATGGTGCTGATGGGCGAAAACAGGGCATGGATGTGGGCCACGTCGTATTCCGGTGCGTGCCGCCAGAGCCACCACAACAGCCCGATCGAGAACTTATAGCGTCGCCAGGGGGCACAGCGAAAGTAATAGATTTTGTAGTCCTTTTCCGAAACGGGCTGGGCGATCGGCACATCCAACGGAGCCTGCCCCGCATCCCCATTGCTGTCGGTGGTTAGCAGCGTCACCTGCGCCCCCGCCGCGCCCAGGGCCTGGCTTAGCCCCAACACCATCTGGCTCGGCCCGCCATAGACCAAGGACACGGATGGCACAATTTGCAACAGGCGCAAGGGGCGTGATTCGGTCATGAGAGGCGGACTCCAGCAAGAGGCGATTAGAGCGGGGGGATGAATGCGATCGCCGGGGTCGCACGGCCTGGGTGCGTCGGGCCCGTGGATTAACGATCCCGAATGATCCCGATCGAAGGGGGCATCTGAATCATGATGATCTCAATCATTCATCCAGTTCTTTACCCCTGTTCAGCACCCGTTTTCAGCAAGATTGGCCAAAACCGGGTTTTCCAACCCTAGCCTACCGAAGTCCAACCGGGGGCGGGCAATGGCAATCGGCTGTCCAGACCCATGATTGTGTTGCGGTTCTTAATCAGTCATTGATGCCGACGTTGACACTGACATCGATATTGACATTGATATTGATGCCGAAAATACCCCACAGTCTATTCAATTGCCGCTTGGCGTTCGATGAGTTTGATGGCAATCAGACCTATTTCAACCCCATTCGTAGCCTAGATAACTGATCTAAACTATGTTTAATGACATCTTCGTCAAGATTCTCTAAAAGTCAGCGATTCAAACCAGTTTCCATGACTCAGTTTTCATGACTCAGTTGCTGATGCTAACGGCACAATTCGCCCACAGGATGGGTGTGCGCCAAGGGCAAGGCTGAACCCCCATGAAGACTACTGATCTTGGCTTCCTTGACCCGCTTCGATCGCCCCTGGGTCATCCTGGACAGTTGGTGAGCAGGAGTTTTTACTCACCACTTTCTTAAAAAATGCTGCGTAATAAGACCGAATATGCTGACAAAGTTACCTTCGTTGATGTAACACTTTGAGTCAGCATGATGATACAGGCGAAATAACGAGCGATTCCCCCCATCATTTCGCTGCAATTCAGCAAAGATTACTAAGTAAAAATACACATTGCCCATTCTGAAAGGGGCATTTTGATTCTGATTCTGTTGATCATGCGGGCTAGCTGGCAAGTTATTTTGAGGCGTAAGCCATGTCTCTTGGGTTTTTGGTGCCGACTTTGATCTGTGTGGCTGCGGTTTATCTGGCTCCACGATGGCAGGATGAACCGTCGCTGATTCTGAATGGTGTGGCGATTTTGAGCTTTCTGGTGGCCTTGGTTTTGGCTCCCTGGGAAGTTCAGGTGTTGCTGTTGCTGTCGGTGTGGTGGGTGGCGCGGTACGGTCTGCGGTCTCCGGAGCCGGTGGAGGTGCTGGAGTCGGCGGCCTTGGGTGATCGGGCGGAGTTGGCGGATTCGTCGGTGGCGGTTGATGAGGCGGAATTAACGGCGGTTAATGCGTCGAATGCGGCGGCCCATGCAGCGAATGATTCGATTTTGGGGCATCCCCATTTGGCGGTGACTGATCGGGTATATCGCGGGGTGATTTGGCATCTGCCCGATCGTGGGGGGCTGAAAATGCCGAAAAAGCGGCAGGAAGTCACTTCCGAAACCACCGAAGCCCCAGAGGTTGAAGCAGCTAACCAAACGATCGAGCTGAAATATCGCGGGGCCACGTTCCGCCGTAAGGTCTGACCCAAGGTTTAACTCAAGACCTAACCCAAGGCCTAACTGCTGCTGGACTCAAGCTGGCGGTTCCCCTCAAATTCCGCTGAGGTTTGCCATTTCGATTTTGGCCGAGCGGATGCCATTGCTAATATCAACGGCATGGCGATTATTTCTTCCAAGTCAACCGGCGGCGGCAATCCTGATCCCCAGCCTCCCCGCAAGCCAGCTAGGCGATCGAACTCACCGCGATCGTCCGTTCCGTCGTCGCTGCTAGATCCGGTGGCCACGCCTGAGGAAGCTCACCAAGATGCGGCCAAGCCCGCTCACCAGTCTCCCCAGGGCGATCGTCCCGATGAGCGTGTGCGCCCCCAACGGCTGGCGGACTATGTGGGGCAGCAAGATTTAAAAGACGTGCTGACCATTGCGATTCAAGCGGCCCAGGGTCGCCGGGAGCCGCTGGATCACCTGTTGCTCTATGGGCCGCCAGGCTTGGGCAAAACCACCATGGCCTTGATTCTGGCCGGCGAGATGGGTGTGTCTTGCAAAATTACGACCGCACCGGCTCTGGAGCGCCCTCGGGATATTGCCGGGCTGCTGGTGAATTTGCAGCCGGGAGATTTGTTGTTTGTGGATGAAATCCACCGATTACCCCGGGTCACTGAAGAAATTTTGTATCCAGCAATGGAGGATTTTCGGCTGGATGTGACGGTGGGTAAGGGCCAGAGCGCCCGCACCCGATCGATCCCGTTGCCCAAGTTCACCCTGGTGGGTGCAACAACCCAGGTGGGGGCCCTCAGTTCGCCCCTGCGCGATCGCTTTGGCCTGATTCAACGGCTGCGGTTCTATGAACCCGAGGAGCTGGCCCGGATTGTGTTGCGGACGGCGACGATTTTGCAGGTGGCGATCGAGCCGGACGGGGCCGCAGAAATTGCCCGGCGATCGCGCGGGACACCCCGGATTGCTAACCGCCTGTTGCGGCGGGTGCGGGACTACGCGCAAGTGAAAGGGGCGGAAACTCAGGGTAAAACAACCATTGACGGGGCGATCGCGGCGGCGGCCTTGGAACTGTTCAACGTGGATCCTCGGGGGCTGGATTGGACCGATCGCCGACTCCTGAGCGCCATTATTGAGCAGTTCAACGGCGGCCCCGTGGGTCTGGAAACCTTGGCAGCCGCCACCGGGGAAGATGCCCAGACGATCGAAGAGGTCTATGAACCTTACCTGATGCAGATTGGCTACCTTCAGCGCACCCCTCGCGGCCGCGTGGCCACCCCCGCCGCTTGGCAACACCTGGGCTACTCTAAATTTCTCCCCGCGTCTCTTGACTCTCTAGTGGACTAGAGAATAGAAAATGGGTTTGCTGCCCAGCCCTAGATCCCAAGATCCTGTCAGTACAATCTTGTGGGCAGCTTTTTTCAGTCTTTTTGATCATTTCGATCGGCCAGCTCCCAACGCCTCAGGTAAACCCCCTTGGCAGCCCCGGCTGATCGCAGGCGTAATCGCATCCTCAAAACGCCCCACCGCAGTGCTGGCAACCGTTAGGGGTTCAGGAGGTCAAATTCTTGAACCGCTGGCAAAAAGTTGCGGTTTTCGTGGCCGGGCTGGCTAAGTTTAATGAGCGCAAATCGCTGCAATTCACTGAGCGATCGCCACTGTTGATGACTCACTGTGACTCCAACCCGCGTTGCTTGTGCTGCGACTGAATCGGGCAAGTCGGCACTCAGCCAAGGAAACGGGTTTTCCAGGGGCAAATCTTTGGGAATTTCACCCGATCGCGCTACCACCAACTCGCGCAATTCCTGACGATAGGTTTCTTGCTCGGGCAAGGTGTCGCAAGGAGCCAAAACTAACCGCAAGCGATCGGCCTCGGACAGTTGGTTCCAGTGGTGCAGTTTGAGTTTAATGCCGACTCGATCGAGTCGGTAGCGAACCACCATGGGGATGCACCGTAACCCAGTGATGAAGTCTTGCTCAAACTGGAAAAAAGGTGAGGCTTCCGAAACGATTGTTGGGCGATCGGCCATTGTGGGTGAATTGGTTGCTGAATGTTTCGTGACTGACTCAAAACCCATAGGAACCCTGAATACTCTGTTCTTGATGTTCTCAAGATAGTTCTGACCCATGGAATCATAAATTGCAGCTTGCTATTTTCGACGATCTTTCTCTGAGATTTCTGACCAGGGACTGCAATTTCAGGCTTGTCTGGATTTAATCAACGATTGGTGATGGCTGCGAAGTTTTGCGCTAGCATTGCCTTAACCAATTATTAACCAATCTCAAGGGATCACCAAAGATGCTCCTGAAAAACCAAGTCCAAGGTGCAATAATTCACCAGGGCTGCCAACCTGAGACTTGAATTTCTTGGGACTTTCAGCCAGTTCCTAAACATCCTGATCCATTTTGACGATGATTAAGCAACCCGATCGCCCCCGCGATCGAGCCAATTCATCAACTCACCCCTGTCAAATGTTTGTCAAAACAGTGGCTTTAGGGAAAACACAGAGAAGCCTGTATTAAATCCTTCCTAATCCGTAGCTAAAACCACGGACTTGATCGATGAACTCCGCGCTCTGTGTTTATTTTGACCGGGTTGAATTGATGGCTGTTGTATGAATGACCAGGCGATCGTGGCTTGGCTCAGGCCTACTCCGCTGATCGTCGAGAGTCATTCCCTGACGCTGTTCTCAACAATCAAGACAACCTCAAGACAACCTTAAAATTAGCCACCAATCAATCTGGAAACAATAGTTATTGGTACAACTATTGGCGTTGAATCATAACTTTCAAGATAGTGATGCTCAACAGGATTGCGAGGGCTGTTACCTTTGGCGGCAAGCTTTTGGAAATGAAATTGAACTACAAACCAATGGTTTATTCAATTGGCTGATTCAATTTCCTCAATAGCTGGCAAGTTGCCTGAAAGATAGAATTAAATCTGTATCCCAAAGCAATTGATCAAACTGCCTTTTTTTAATAGGTCAGACCTACAATCAAAATTCCAGATCAGGACATCAACATATGGCGATCGATCTTAAGCAAATGGCGCAGGAGTTGCGACGCGCTCCTATTCTTTCTGACTGTTCTGTACAAGAACTGGCGAGAGTTGTGCCCTATGCGGTCGAGCATTTTTTGGAAAATGGTCAAGCCCTATTCCAGTCAGGCAACCCCGCCTTAACCCTCTATTTTGTGCGCCGGGGCAAAGTGCAGCTTTGGGCTGGAGGGCGTGTCATTGCGGAGGTGGAGCATGGTTTTGTGGGCGAAGAGGCAGCCGTTTCCTCTGACTACTACATGGCCGACGCGATCGCGGTTGACAACACGGAAGTGATCGCCTTGCCCCGCGAGGCTATTACCAAAGTGGCCGGTGCTGGCACTCCAACCATCGATCGATTCTACGCTTCCCTGCTCAGTCATTACAGCGGACAGCCTAACCGAAAACTGGAGAGCCGATCGCCCATCAGTCAGCTCAAGCGCAATGATTGGGTTCAGTCCTGTGGTTGGATTTTGTCAGTGGTGATCCCCGGTATTTTGTACTTAATTTTGAGGGAAACTGCGGAATTTGACTGGAATTCTCAAATGTTTTTGATTGTACTCACATCCACCATTGTGATGTGGGTTTTTGGGATGGTTCCTGAATTTATTCCTGGTCTTTTTTGCATTCTGTCATTGCTAATTTTAGACATTGCTCCCAGTGAAGTTATTCTTTCTGGCTTTGCATCGGGCAGCTTTTTTATGGCGCTCAGCCTCTTTGGGTTGGGAGCCGTTTTGATGGGATCAGGATTAACCTATCGCCTAGTTTTATGGCTCTCTCGATTCATTCCTAAAACAGAAAGCTGGTATGCGACCGCTTTATTTTTAACCGGATTGGCAATGACCCCCATTTTGCCCTCGGCTAATGGTCGAATTGGTCTGCTGTCACCGATTTTGACAGATACCATTGATGCCACAGGAGTCAAACCAGGTGGCAAAGCTGCCAGCCATCTCGCCTTTGCTGCTTTTAGCGGTGCTAGCCTGCTTTCCCATGTTTTTCTAAGCAGTAAGTCGGCTAATTTTGTAGTCTATGGCCTCTTGCCTTTACAGGTTCAACAACAATTTAGTTGGGTTTATTGGTTGCAGGCGAGCTTGGTGGTGGGGATCGTGACCCTGGTGCTGTATTTTATCTCCACAAAATTCCTGTTTAGTAATAATCAAGCCTTTGAAATTTCCCAACAACAGGTGGAAGCTCAGGTGGAAACCCTAGGGCCCTTGAGCAGCCAGGAGTGGATTTCGCTGGTCAGCACGATCGTGTTGTTGCTGGGAATTGTCACCGCATCCATTCACAAAATCCAATTGCCCTGGATTGGTTTGGGGGTTCTATTTCTGGTGCTATCGCTGGGGATTCTGAAAAAAAATGAATTTCGCACCCAAATCGATTGGCCATTTTTAATCCTCTTAGGCAGTTTGGTTGGAATTGCAGAAGCCATGTCCTACTTAGGTCTCGACACTCACTTTGGTGGGTATCTGACTTGGCTCAGCGATTCTATGAAGTCCAACTTTCCCCTTTTTATCTTTTTATTGAGCCTGACAATTTTGGCTGTGCGGTTTGTGATCCCCAACACGACGGCCGTGGCAATTTTTGCCACAATATTAATCCCGATGGCAGAAAGCAACGGGGTAAATCCTTGGATTGTGGGAGCGATTATCCTAAATATCAGCGATGCCTGGTTTTTTCCTTACCAATGCTCCTACTACCTACAATTTCAGGAGCTATTGGACAAACAGCAACTTTTTAATGAGCGTTTAATTTTACGCGGCAATTTCTTGACAACGCTAATTCGCTTCTTTTCAATCTATCTATCATTGGGATATTTCCGCACCCTTGGAATTCTCTAAATCGTTGTTGAAGACCATGAAATCAACTTTGAGAGTCTCCTAAACGAGCATTCATCTCCTTGTGCTCAAATCTTTGTGCTCAAATCTTTGCGCTCAAAGTGATGACAGTTTAAGGCCGACCCACTTCTCCACTCATTCTCTAGCCATGTCACGATTTACCTGGAAGCTTTCTAACGTTAACCGCTGGGGCAAGCAGCTTCAAAAATTGCCCATTATTTTCTTTTTGATTTGCGCCTTGGTGTTCTTTGCCTTCAGCAATTCCAGTAAGCCGCGTGTATTGGTGCTGAGCAGCTATGCCACGGACTTTGCCTGGACGAAGGATATTAATGTGGGGCTAAGCTGGACTCTGGATAAGAAGCCGTACTCGATTCAGTATCACTACATGGATACGAAGCGGAATCCTGGCGCGGCTTACAAGGAGAAGGCAGGGCAATTGGCTCGGCGGCTCATTGAGCGCTGGGAACCAAATGTGATTATTTCGATCGATGATAATGCTCAAGAGTTTGTCGCCAAGTATTTCAATAATCACCCCAAGATTGATATTGTCTACAGCGGGGTGAATGCGGAAGCCAGCGCCTACGGATTTGACAAAGCCAGCAATGTGACGGGCATTTTGGAGCGGATTCCCTTCCTTTCCTTGAAAGAGATTTTCCTGCAAATTTTGCCACCCGATCGCCGTCGCATTGTTCACTATTCCGATGACTCGGAAACATCGGAAGCCATTCACCAAGAAATGGCAGATTTTGACTGGCGACCGATCGACCTGATCGAACACCGAAAAGTGGCCACCTTTGAAGAGTGGAAGCAATTTATCAAGAATTCCGGCAAAATTGCTGACTTTTTGCTGATCACGCACTACCACACGCTGCGTCGCTCCAGTACCGATGATACGGTGGTGTCACCGAAGGAAGTGATGAAGTGGACGATCGAGAACTCACCAATTCCTGATATCGGATGTTGGGGATTTTATGTGGATGATGGCGGCATGTTGGCGGTTGGGATTTCGCCCTATGAGATGGGAGAAGTGGCCGGCAAAATGACAACGGAAATCTTGGAAAATCATCGTCGTCCCAGCGAAATTCCCACCACGAAAAGCCAAAATTTTGTGATGTATATGCGGGAGTCGCGGCTCAAGCAATATGGCGTTGATCTCCCCAAGGTGTATAAGGACTTTGCCCACGCCACCAACCACTACTACCAATAGGCTGGCTGAGTCATTGGGGGCTTGAGCAATCAAGAAATTCAGTTGGGGTTTAGGGGATCCGAGTCACGGCCCCTGAACCCCTTTAATTTTGTAATTTTGGGTTGTAATTTTGGGTGTTTTGTCGAATCTTGGGCAAGTATTTAGGCTGGCGATGTGGGCCGACAGAGAACCTGCTCAGGTTCTGGCAGCGGGTTTTTGTTCGGTTTGCTGGGTTGGCTCGACTGGCTGGGTTGTACTCAGTTGCGTTCAGTTGTGCTCAGACCTGCTCACGCTAACGGTGTGACCTATTCAGGGCGGCCCATTCAGGGCGGTCAGCGAGGAATTTATGTTCAATCGCAGGGGGTTCTACGTAGAAGGTTGGTGATTAATTTTACTTTGATTAATCTGCTTGGCTTTGCTCTCCCTGAGTAGCAATGGCTTAGCCAGGATATGTTGAGGGCACTCTTTTGAATATCAATCTTGAAATCTCAAGCTTAATGTCAGTGTAATTTTATGCGCTTGGGTCAAGATCTTTCAGCCTGAGACTAGGTTCGATCATAAAAGCCCATTGAAATTAGGTGGATCTTGTTAGAACCTTAAAGATGATTGTTAACTGCAATTTTGAAATTCTGTGGAAAATTACAGACCATTTTTTGTGAAATCTTGATGATGTTGCTTGATTTTTCTGCGGATTTTGAACCAGGAAGATTGAACAGTCAAGGGAAGGCGATCTCGAATTTGAGAATAGGAGACTGAGGATCTTTTGCTGTCTTGCTGGGTGCAGCTTGGAGCGATTGACCAGCACCCCTGACTCTGTTCCTGGGCAATGGGCGCTGGGTAAGATGAAGGTGGGGGTAAACACTCGCATCGCATTTCGCTAGCTACGGATTCATGGCTGAAGACGAATCAAAGTCATGGTGGCCGCTGCTAAACCTACATTTTGAGTGTGTCTCTCTGAGGTTGTTTGTGAACCGCTGGCGTTGGAGTTGGAATCCGGCTCGCTGGAAAATTGCGCCCAAGCTGTCGGCGGCTTTGTTGGCTGCGTCGCTGCTGCCAATGAGTCTGACGGCGTTTTATAACCTTCGCCAAAGCCTGTATACGGTCAAAATGGCGGAGTACAAAAATCTGGAACTGTTGGCAAAAAGTGTGGCGGCCCGACTGGATCAGTTGCTGATTGACACGCAACGGGTGGGGATTCAGATGGCCAGCGCGCGGGATATTGTGCAATTTGCAGGGTCGGTGGCGGCGAAAGAGCCTCCGGAAAAACAGAATTATTGGCGAATCTTGGCGGCTGAGGCGATCGCGAATGTTCGCAATTCCAATCCTGATTATTTTTCAGTGTTTCTGCTCGATCGCACGGGACGTTGTTTGGTTTCAACGAATCCCAGCAACATTGGCAAGTCCTACGCCTTTCGCAACTACTTCCAAGAAGCGCGCCAAGGCAAACTCTACATTTCGGAATGGACGGTGGGATCCACAACGGGTCAGCCGGGGATTTTCCTTTCGGTGCCGGTGGTGGCCAAGGGCACGCGCAATCTGCTGGGCGTGGTGGTGATTAAGCTGCGATCGGAGGCGGTGGGTCGCTTGCTCACCAGCTTGAACCAAAAGGAAGGTGGCTCTGCTTTCTTGGTCGATCAAAACGGAATTGTGATTGCCCATACGGATCGGCGTTGGGTCTATCGCAGCTTGTTGCCTTTGTCGCCCGTGCAGTTGCGCACGATCGACCCGAAAGTCCAGTTTGGCCTCGATCGAATTGAAAGTTTGAATTTGCCGGTGTTGGCGCGATCGCTGCAATTGCCCTCTGCCCCCACGGCTGCGTCATCGGCGGTTCCATTGCCCCCCATTACGCCCACCGCCACCCCAAACCAGTCAACGATGGAGCTGGGCCCGCCATCCTTCGGTAACATTGCCTATCGATCGCCCTTCACGGGCAAAACGGAAATCGTGGGTATGTCGGCTTTGGATATGCGGCCTTGGCGTTTGGCCATCACGGAGCCAGAGTCGGTTTTTGTCACACCGCTGAATGCGCTGGCCCATCGCACCACGGCCAGTGTGTTTCTGGTGGGGGGAGCGGTGGCCCTGCTGGCCCTGGCCCTGGCCCGGAGTATTGTGCGGCCCTTGCACTTGCTCACCCGTGCGGCTCAGGAATTGCGGATGGGACAGTTTGACCGGGCCCATGTGGACATTCAGGGCACTGATGAGCTGGGTTTGTTGGCGGCCACCTTTAACCAAATGGTTTCCGGTTTGCGGGAGCGGGAACGGGAGCTGAATATTTTTGGGCGAATGGTGTCGCCTGTGGTGCGCGAACAACTATTGCGGGGTGGGGTGGAGCTAGGCGGGCAAACCTGCTGGGTCTCGGTGTTGTTTTCCGATATTCGGGGATTTTCGACCCTTTCCGAGCAGTTGGATCCCCAGGGGGTGGTGGAATTTTTAAATGAATATATGACGGCGATGACAGAGGCCGTTGCGCCCTGGGGCGGCTATATCAATAACTTCATTGGCGATGCGATCGTGGTGGTATTTGGCGCGCCCGTGCCCCAGCCGGATGCGGAGTGGTGTGCGGTGTCGGCGGCGTTGGCCATGCGCGATCGCCTAGCGGAGTTGAATGAACATCGGCGCGCCCGCGGCCAGGTATCGATCCAAAGCGGTATCGGCATTGGCACCGGTCAGGCGGTGGCGGGTCAGATTGGCTCGCTCGATCGCCTGATTTACACCGTCATTGGGGACGCGGTGAACATTGCTGCCCGCCTGGAAACCCTGACCAAACAGTTTCCGGACTATCCCATTTTGGTTAATGAAACCACCGCCAAGGCCCTGCGTAACTATCCAGAGGTGGTGCTCCATTCCCTCGGCCCACAGCGTTTGAAAGGTCGCCATGAGCCGGTGGAGGTCTATGCACCGATGCGGGCTGAAAGTGTGGTGAGCAGCGGCTCGGCGCGATCGATCGATTTGGCGGGCGATCTGCCCAGCGATCTGACAGGCGATCTGACGAGCGATCGACCACAGCATCGCCAGTCTGCCCCCAGTTAACCCAGGAGCACCATCCAGGCGATCGTCCACACGATTTAGACCAATTTAGACTAATAGCGGTCAGCGTTTTCCTTGCCAGAGTCGCCCCTAGACCGGGTGGCGCAAAACGCGGATCAGCGTGCCCTGGGGCGGCAGATTTTCCGGCCGCAGGGTCATGGTTTCCGTGTCCAAGGTTTTGATGTCGTAGCCGCTCATCAAGTTCAAGAAGGCCTCTAGTCCATCCAGATCACATTGGCTATCGGCAGCCGCCGTGCGGTATTGGCTGGGGATCACCACCTTGGGTTGCAACGACTCGATCGCCCGTTTTGCTTCCTCAGCGTTATAGGCCTTCGCCCCGCCGCCCACCGGCACAATGGCCACATCGGGCCGCCCCATCAGAATTTTTTCTTCCACTCCCAAAGGAGCCGCAATGCCGCCCAAGTGCAGGATGGAGATGCCCCCCTGCTTCCAGCGCCAAACTACATTGTCGCCAAATCGCCGCCCCCCAAACCGATCGTGGGCGGTGCGAATGCCTTGGAATTGGTTACCGCGAAACTCAAACGTCCCTGGCTCAAACAGCAAACTGGGATTGCCTGGCAGATTGCTGACAAATCCCTCATCAAGCAGTTGGCTGCTGATGGTCACGAGGTCGGCGGTGAAATTGGGCGATCGATAACCAGCAGTGCAACCCAGGGTGTTGAAAGGATTACTCAGAATCCGCAGCCCACCCCCGGTGAAGGCAAAGCAAGTGTGGCCCAAGGACTGAATCGTTAAGCCATCGGCGGCTTGGGCTGAGGTTGCACGGCTCCCGATCGCACTGGCCAGGGCGGCCCCTGCACCCATCAGGCCATATCGCAGAATTTGCCGCCGATTGATCCACCGATCCATAAAATTCCTCGCACCGTTTGAGATTGATTAGGGATTGAATTGATTAGAGACTGAGTTGATCTGAATTTGAATGGGAACTTCAGGGACGCTTTGGGAAATCGTGTTGAAAACTCCCTTTGGGAAACGCTCTGAAAACTCTTTGGATGAACTCTTTGGGTAAATTTTTGGGGTGAACTTCTGGGGTGAACTTTTTGGAAACGCTTTGCGTACTCATCAAGGCGATCGAATCAACACGAGCGACCCGATCGACCGCAGAAACCAGGAGCCAGGATACTCAGGATTCTTAGACCAAAGCGGCGGATTGGTGGAACTGGGCCACCGCCGTCAGCCAATTCGAGAGCAGTTGCTTACCGGCATTGGTCAGAATACTTTCGGGATGAAACTGAACCCCTTCAATGTGGGGATAGTCCCGATGGCGTACGCCCATAATGGTTCCGTCAGCCACCCAAGCGGTAATTTCTAACTGTTCCGGGCAGCTTTCTCGCTCAATGACCAAACTATGATAGCGAGTCGCGGTCATGGGAGATTCAATGCCCTGAAAGACTCCCACATTGCGATGCTCGATCGGGGAGGTTTTGCCATGCATCAGTTCCGGCGCACGCACCACCTTGCCCCCAAATACTTGGCCAATACTTTGGTGACCCAAACAAACTCCAAACACCGGCAGAGTTGGCCCCAACTCCCGAATGATATCTAGGGAAATTCCCGCTTCGTCCGGTGTGCCGGGGCCGGGCGAAATGGTGATGCCATCGGGCTTCAGTTCCCGAATTTGATCCAGGGTGATCTTATCGTTGCGAAAAACCTGAATATCCCGAGCGATCGGGTGGGTTTGGCCCAACTCGCCAAAGTATTGAACGAGGTTGTAAGTGAAACTGTCGTAGTTGTCGATGACAAGGACGGTCATGGCGGGCGATCGGGAAGGGATGCAGTGCCAGAAGCGATCGGGCGATCGCCATTCTGAACCTAGGGTTTAACTATACCGGCATCGGCTTCGATCGACACGGACTCTTTGGCCAGCGGCTCCGGACACAAGGGCCCATCGCCTCCAGCGCCCGACCCTCCCGAACACCCGAGGCAATTGGTTTTCGGTCAGCGACCCACGGGCGATCCGAGATTGACATCAATGATTGACATCCATGATTGACATCAATTTCGCGCCCCTCCTATGGCTTTAAATGCCTTGCCCAACAACCTTGGCTACTCTTTTCCCAGCGGTTCTCCTCGCCACCATTTCAACGTTAGCGACGACCTCCTGACGGCCACAATTTCCCGATCAACAAACCAATCACAAACACTGCCAATTCATAGCCACCAACTAGGCCCAGCAACACCAGAAAAACCGCAAAAACACCCACAGCCGGATAATCAACGACCATCTTTTTAGATAAAAGTTGGGTGCGATACCGTTCATAGGATTGTGAATAGGCCTCCGGGGTAAGGGCTAAACCCTTTTGATAATCCTGTTGGCTTACCTTCAAAAATAACTGGCTGAATCCTCCTGTCACGAGCAACAACACAATCAGCTTGGCCAAGAGCCGATTTCTAGTCGATGTTTGAAAAGTAATGGTGTTGGCGGCTGCAACCGTAACTGGATAATTGGTTGAATTGCCTGATGGATGATTTCCTGGATGATTTGTAGGATTTTCAGGAATGTTTGCGGAAGTGTTTTTGGAAATGTTTCCGGGAGTATTTTCGGGCTGAGTATCTGCGTTGGAACGGTCATTTGTCATCGATCGATCCCCCCATCTTGATTCAACTGAGCGGTGAGCGGCTGAGTTGTCATCTCGAGTCATCCTCTACGGTTATCCCCTGGCCGCACAAAATTGGCCAAGCTTTTTAGAATGGGAGATGGTTCCCGCTCATCCTTGCCTCCCTGAAACAGTGCTATGACCCTTGCCCTGCCTAATCCTCAGCCCCGATCGCCCATTCCCGATCGCCCGCCAGTTATTCAACTCTCCGAGATTTACAAAATCTATGGCAGCGACAACACTGAGGTACGCGCCTTGAATGGGGTCAACTTGGTGGTGGAAAGTGGTGAATATTGCTCAATTATGGGCGCATCGGGTTCCGGCAAATCCACCATGATGAACGTGATTGGTTGCCTCGATCGCCCCAGTTCTGGGCGCTATCAGCTCGATGGCATTGACGTGGCCGAATTGAACGAAAAAGACCTAGCCACGGTGCGCAATCGCAAGCTGGGGTTTGTGTTTCAGCAATTTCACCTGCTGCCCCAACTGAGCGCCCTGGAAAATGTCATGTTGCCGATGGTCTATGCGGGTGTGCCCAGCGGGGAGCGACGACAGCGGGCCCTGGACGCTTTGGGCCGCGTGGGTTTGGGGAATCGGGTGAATAATCGACCCAACCAACTGTCTGGGGGGCAGCAACAGCGGGTGGCCATTGCACGCGCGATTGTGAATCGCCCGATCGTGCTGTTGGCCGACGAACCAACCGGCGCATTGGACACCAAAACCACCCAAGAAGTGCTGGATATTTTTGAAGAATTAAACCAGAGCGGCATGACTGTGGTGATGGTGACCCACGAACCAGAGGTGGCCCGTCGGACTCATCGTGTGGTTTGGTTTCGGGATGGGCAGGTTTTGCACGATCGCCTCCATCCCGAAGATTTAGGACAAGTGACCGCCGTTGCTTAAAGGGCTGGATCCATCGGCGATCGTGACGATTCATTCTATCAAGAAAGCCAAAGAAATCGACCTTCCCTAAATCTGGGGCTGAGGTTCCTCAAAAAGCTTTAGCCAAACTGCCAGTTCTGGAGGAATTTCGCGTCGTTTGCGAGTTTCTTGGTCAATGCAAACATGGCGCGTGAATGCCTGAGCCGTGTGGAAATCCCGCTGCGATCCTTCAAAAAAGAATTCATATTCACATCGAAATTCGCTTTCTTGGATGGCATAAACTCGCATCACAATTTCCAGGCGATCGCCACAGGACATGGGCTGAAAAAATTTCGCTCCCGTTTCTACAATTGGCATTACCCAAGGCTGCGATCGGCTGAAAAAGTGTTTGGCATTAACCCCTGAAGCCATCAGCGAGGTTTCATAGACTTCGTGGGCCCATTCCAATAGCCGCGAAAAATACATTACCCCTGCGGCATCGGTTTCGCCAAAGCGAACGGTACGATGATAGGTAAAAGCCATGAATGATAATTTGAATTGATTAATATGAATAATAAATTGAATTGATTAAATTAAACGTCAGTCTGAGTGGCTGCGGGATGGCTAATATTTAAGGGTGCGATCGCTGGGAGACTCGGATGGCTCGATCGGGGTGGCGGTTGGCGGTCATGGAATTCACTCCGGCTTTAACTGGCTAGGAAATTGGTTGAGCCAAGGGAATAGCCGCTGGGGAACAACAACTTCGGTGCGATCGCGCCCTTGTCCCTCATCGTATCGGCACTCTAGCGGCTTTAGGAGTTGACATTCCGTGGGTTTAGTATTGCTCAACTCATAAACTACTACAAACTATCGAAAATCAGATTTTGAAGAAAGCATAAGATACCTGTCATTGCTTGAAACTGCATGATACGGTATTCAGAGTTGGAACTTCAAAAGTGTGTTTAGAAATGCAGGCAAATAAGCATGAATGAACTACCAGAGCAAGACACTGAAGATCTATATTCTCAATATCTACAGCAACAGCCGGTAGAAACGCAACAGGAAGGAGATGATCTAAAAGAATACCTTCTTGAAATAGAAGAACGATTGGATAAATTGGAAAATCAATTTGAAAAACTAGAAAATATAGTCAGGAAGATTGCTAGCAAGTTGAAATAGTTCTTGTGAAGCAATTCATGATTTTGCGGGACAAGTATTGCCTAACTAGTAGGGTGGGCAATGTACACCTATAGTCCATACTGAAGCAGTTTGATCATGTTTCGGGAACGGGTGATTATTGTCTTGAGGGTGATTGCTGCCCTGTTTGACCGATACCCTATTGTTACCCTACGATAAAACGCCGACCAGAATTGGCAATAGTGCCTCTAAATCGGCTGGAACTCGATATAGATTTAAATCTTGAATAACCTGGCTATTGGTTCGATCGAACAAACCAAATTGCCAAATTGTTCCCGTTGAAACAGCTCCGTAGAGCAGCGGTGCATCCGACTCTAGCCACCGATCGAGCGCAATCATCTCGATCGCCAATTGCAAGAATCCTCGCTCCAAATCTTCATTTTTCGCTTCAATCACCAAAAATCTCGTCTGAGTTTCTAATAAATAATCTAGCGATCCTTTGAGTTGCGGACTCACTGCGATCGGGTACTCCACATTTAATGTTGCCTCGGTATAGTGCAACACCTCCATCAATACCGGCGCAATCAAGAATTCCCGCCGTGCCATTTCGCTATTCAAGCTGATGCGCGGCAGGCTTTCTAGGATGCGTGACTTTAAATCCCCCAGGCGATTGAGTTCTCCTGAATAGCTAGGCAGTGTCAAGAGTTGCCGATCGAGCGCCACATTGAAATAGCTCAAGATATCTTGGGGCGCAAAGTTGAGCTTGAAATAATCCGCAAAGCTGTAGGCGCGATCGGGCTGAATAATTGGCAGTTTGGGCATAGTATTGGGCGATTTGCTATGGAGTACTGACTTCAGGATAGCCAGTCAAGACCGTAATGGTCGCCATTATTCCCAACGGTTTACGTTGAAGAACGAGCCCTAGCCGATCGCCTTGCTAGCCATCGCTGAAATGATTCTGGACTTTCAGAAGATTTTTTGCCCAGCAATAGACCCGCAACGCCAATATCTTCACCAAGTTCTGGCCAGTGAATGCCGAAACCTGCACCGCTGATTTGAAAATTTTGGCGCTCTGCTTCTGTGCCGTGAACCAAGCGAGGATACCAGGCGATCGGAACCGATAGAACTCGCCCATCCTCTAACTCCAAAATTAAGTAATCGTCATTGAGATTTACACCCATAATTCGCTTCGACATCATAGAATTTTATACAATGGATAGGCCGTATAAAATTGCAAGCTAATGACGTTCCAGGAATTACAAACCCAAGTTCTTCAACTGTCGCTGGATCATCGGTGGCAACTCGTACAACTCTTGCTGGAGTCCTTGAAACAGGAAACTCGATCGCCTTTCAAGCAATCTAGTTTGTCGCGCTTGAGAGGGATCGCTAAATTGCCAGAGCTTAATGCAACTGCTGATTCTGGAAGTTATACAAATTACTTAGCTCAAAAATATCAGTAATGTCTGATTATTCATCCTGACTTGGTAACAAGTTGATTAGCATACGGAGTAACTGAGGAATATTGCGTTCAATGACTTGCCAAACAATATCCAAATCAATTCGATCATATTGATGAGCAACGATGTCTCGCATTCCAGCCATATCATCCCACGGCACTTCTGGATGTTGTGCTCGAAACTCGCGAGATAATCGTTTTGTTGCCTCTCCCATGATTGCAATCTGGTACAGAATTGCAGATTGTGTTCGCAAATCTGACTCTAACTGATCACGATCGAGTTCTTGAGCAAACTGTAAAATTAATTGCCCTGCCTGAACGATATCAATCAGTGATGCACTATCCCGCGACATAAACAACTTGGGCTGTTTCTAGAATTTCTTTTCGGCGAATCCAGTTATGGCTTTGCTCAATTGATTTTTTGGTCAATAGATCAATCTTGCGTCCTAGCAATGTTTGCAGTTCACGCTTCATTTGAACTAGCTCTAAAATTCCCCAAGTTGAACCGTCCTCAAAACTGACCATGACATCAATATCACTGTCTGGTCGGAAGTCGTCTCGTAGAACAGACCCAAAAAACGAAAACTCTTGAATCTGCCATTTTTGGCAAAAGGCGATCAGTGCCTGCTGAGGAATCTGAATCTTCAACGGCTGCTTCAACATACCTTTGTCGTGCCGATGGCTTGAGGGTTCAGCGATATAGTCCGTTATACCAGCTCCTCGATTCAACCATTCGTTGGCATCCGGCTTAACCATTGAAGGCTGAATTAAAAGGTCTGCCCATTCGCGCATCGCGATCGATTTGGACGATCGCCCCTGTTGGCCCTGACTGTCGCTTTAAGCACCGTCCGCTGGACTTCCTAGAATGGAAGATAAGCACCGGAACGCTTTGAGAGGCTCGCACACCGTGGTTGCAACTGTCCCCAATCCTTACGAAGACCGCACCCAGTCGATCGCCCGTGAACTGATTCAAGCCACCCAAACCAAAAAAGGCTTCCTGGCCCAAATGCGCGACCAGATGAAGCTCGATGACAAGCTGATGGATTGGACGATGAGCAATCCCGGCTTGAAAGTGCAATTGTTTCGGTTCATCGACTGCCTGCCCGCGTTGCAATCGAACCCCGAAATTGCGGCTCACCTGCGGGAATATTTGACCACTGAAGAGGTGGAGCTGCCCGACTTGCTGAAGGGGTTGCTGAATTTTTCTGACCCCGGTTCGATGCCTGGTCAGGTGGCGGCGACGACGGTGAGCACGGCCGTGAAGACGTTGGCGCAAAAGTACATTTCCGGGGAGACGATCGAGCAGGCGATTCGGACGATCGAGCGGTTGCGGAAGGACAAAATGGCCTTCACCGTCGATTTGCTTGGTGAGGCCGTGATTACGGAAGTGGAGGCCCAGCAGTACCTCGATCGCTACCTGGATTTGATGGAACAGTTGGCGACGGCGGCCCAGCGCTGGCCAACGATCGCCCAGATCGACGAGGCGGACGGTCAGCCCTTGCCCAAGGTGCAAGTGTCCGTGAAGCTGACGGCGTTCTATTCCCAGTTCGACCCGTTGGATGTGGCGGGATCCCAGGCGAAAACGGCCGATCGGGCGCGGGTGTTGCTGCGGCGGGCCAAGGAATTGGGCGCGGCGGTGCACTTCGACATGGAGCAATACAAATATAAGGATGCGACGCTGGCGGCGTTGAAAGCGGTGTTGATGGAGCCGGAGTTTCGCGATCGCACCGATATTGGCCTGACGTTGCAAGCCTATTTGCGCGATTCCTACGCCGATTTGCAGGGCGTGGTGGCCTGGGCGAAGGAGCGCGGCACACCCGTGACCGTGCGGCTGGTGAAGGGAGCCTATTGGGATCAGGAAACGATCCAATCGGTGCAAAAGGATTGGCCCCAGCCGGTGTTTAACGACAAGGCGGCCACCGATGCCAACTACGAAGCGATGACCCAACTGCTGCTGGAGAGTCATGCTCACTTGTATGCAGCGCTGGGAACCCACAATGCCCGATCGGCTGCGAAGGCGATCGCGGTGGCGGAAAAGGTGGGCGCGCCCCGGCGGGCCTTTGAGCTGCAAGTACTGTACGGCATGGCAGACAAACTGGGCAAAACCCTGGCGGATAAAGGCTATCGGGTGCGGGTCTATTGCCCCTACGGCGACTTGATCCCCGGCATGGCGTACCTGATTCGGCGGCTGTTGGAGAACACGGCCAATTCGTCCTTTTTGCGCCAAAGTAGCCTCGGGGAGCGGGAACTGAACGAGCTGGCCGCCGCGCCGCAGCCCAATGATGCGGTCTATGAAACGGCGGTTCCCTTCGCCAATGCGCCGGATACGGACTATTCGCGGCCCCAGTTGCGCGATCCGGCCCTGGCGGCGATCGCCCAAGTGAGGTCTCAGTTGGGCCAGCTTTACCGGCCGTTGATTGCCGGTCGGCGGGTGGAAACGGCGGCCACCGTCAATTCGGAAAATCCCTCGAAGCCCCAGGAGCTAATCGGCAAGGTGGGGCTAGCCAGCATTGAGCAGGCCGACGAGGCGATCGCGGCGGCCAAGGCGGCCTTCCCGGCCTGGAAAGCTACACCGGCCCAGGAACGGGCGGCGATCCTGCGCAAGGCGGCTGACCTGATGGAAGCGCGGCGGGCGGAGTTGTCGGCTTGGACTTGCTTGGAAGTGGGCAAAGCCTTGCGCCAAGCGGATCCCGAAGTGTCCGAGGCGATCGACTTTTGCCGCTACTACGCCGACGAAATGGAGCGGCTGGAGGCGGGCGTGGCCTACGACTACCCCGGCGAAACCAACCGCTACCACTACCAACCGAAGGGAATCACGTTGGTGATTTCGCCCTGGAATTTCCCCCTGGCGATCCCGGTGGGCATGACCGTGGCTTCGCTGGTGACGGGCAATTGCACGATCCTGAAACCCGCCGAAACTTCCTCGGTGATCGCCGCCAAATTCATCGACATCCTGGTGGAAGCGGGCATTCCCGATGGCGTGCTGCAATACGTCCCGGCACGCGGCTCGACGGCGGGGGCACACATGGTCAAGCACCCGGATGTACACACGATCGTCTTCACCGGCTCCCAGGAAGTGGGCTGCTGGATCTACGCCAACGCGGCGATTTTGCAACCGGGTCAGAAGCACCTGAAGCGGGTGATTGCGGAGATGGGCGGCAAAAATGCGATCGTCGTGGATGAGAGCGCCGACCTGGATCAGGCGGTGCAGGGCGTGGTGGATTCGGCCTTTGGCTACAGCGGCCAAAAGTGCTCGGCTTGCTCCCGGGCGATCGTGCTTGCGCCGATTTACGAGGCGTTTGTGGAGCGGCTGGTGGAGGCGGTCAAGTCCCTAAACATTGGCCCGGCGGATGATCCGAGCGTCAAGGTGGGGCCGGTGATTGATGGCACGTCCCAGGCTCGCATCCGCGACTACATCGCCAAGGGCAAGGCGGAATCGACGCTGGCGATCGAGCTGCCGGCCCCCGAGGGTGGCTATTTTGTGGGGCCGACGGTGTTCCGCGATGTGCCCCCAACGGCGGCGATCGCCCAGGAGGAGATCTTTGGGCCGGTGTTGGCGGTGATTAAGGCGGAGACGTTCGAGCAGGCGCTGGCGATCGCGAACGGGACGCAATTTGCGCTCACGGGGGGTCTCTATTCGCGCACGCCATCGCACATCGATCGGGCGGCCCGGGAGTTCGAGGTGGGTAACTTATATATCAACCGGAACATTACGGGGGCGATCGTGGCGCGGCAACCGTTCGGCGGGTTCAAGCTCTCGGGGGTTGGCTCCAAGGCGGGCGGCCCGGACTATCTGTTGCAGTTCTTGGAGCCGCGTGTGGTGACGGAAAACGTGCAGCGCCAAGGCTTTGCGCCGGTCGAGGGATTTGAATAGGGGCGATCGGTAAGAATCAAGTGAGGGTGCGCGGCCGCAGTGCGATCGGCTGTGCATCTCTGCTAGACTCTTGATAGTTTTTTGTCAAAAGTCCAACCACTGCTGCTATAGATCTAACTTCCAAAGTAGCAATGCTTAATCTCAGGAAATCAACAGGCTTTTTGGAGAACTAAAATCATGAAAAACTCAAGAAATTTGGAACAGTTAAAGATCATAAAATCCTTTATAGATGCATGGACACAGCAAACAACTTCCAAAAAATTTCTTTATTTAAAGTCTTCAACATTCAACACATTATCCAATGTTGAATTTGAAGGTTATGTCTCTATTTCTTCTTTAGATGAAATTGATTCTGAAGATCAATTTGACCTAATCATTGGTGATCTACCAATGTTTCTACAGCGATCAATCAAGGTCACTTACCAGGACAAGTCCATTACAATTCCTGAAAACTGGAGTGAAATTCTCAATTCATCTGCTTATCTAACAAACGAGGGGACAGGACTGTTCATCTTGGAACCTTCCATGTTTATCACTGAAATTGGGAGAAAGTTTGAAAATGTCATGAATAAAAATGGACTATATGTAAATGCAATTTTCAATCTCCCAGAAAGAATTCTTGAACCAGAAACAGTAATTACGCCATTGATTGTTGCGATCAAGAAAATTGATCCATCGAGGATATTCGTTGCAGAACTCACTGATGAAGATCAGTCCAAAAAAGTTGTGGACTCTTTTCACAAATTGGTCGATGGAGGCGATATTAGATCAGGAAAATTCTTGAAGGCAGGTAGCTTTCGCAGTTTTCATAGGTTGCAAGCCTCTCAACAGATTGAAAGACTCGAAACTCAGTATAAGAACTATTCAGAGTATACTCTTTTAGATATATCCATAGAAATTAATTCTGTGCAGCCAGATGAATTATTTCAAGAGAGAGAAAACTCAATTTATATTCCCCGTATTGCAGGCTCTAGCGTAGCGGTAGTAAGTCAGATAGAATACGCAAAGCTTAAGCATCATAATTATTTTCAAGTGGTCTTGAAAGACTTTGCGTTGAATGAGTATGTTGCGGCTTTTTTCCGATCTACACTTGGAAAATTAACCCTCAGTTCTCTAGCTTCTTCTACTGCTACCCTTCTTCCCCGTTTTCACAAGAAGGAACTAGAACAAGCTCTGATAGCACTACCAACACCAGAAGAGCAGTTGCTTATTGTGGAAACGCAGAGAGCTTTAACTCGACTAAAAACTGCAATTGACAAATTTGATAGTGAATTGGCGCTGAACCCTATGAGTTCAAGTGCCATTCAAAAACAGCTCAACACGATGCTTGACGTTGTTGGAAATCTCACTGATGCAGATAGAATTCGTGGGTTGATTCGAGAAGGTGAAACTAAGCATATAGAATTCAAAGAAACACTAAGCCTAGATGTAAGAAAGCAAACAAAAGAGAAATACCTTGAAACAGAAGCCGTACAAACAGTTGTTGCTTTTCTGAATACCCAAGGTGGTATTTTGCTAATTGGTGTAGCAGATAATGGTGAACTTGTAGGTTTAAACCACGAAATTGACAAGTTCTATAAAGGTAATGTAGATAAGTTTATTCTTCGGTGGAAAGACCTTTTAAAAGATCGTATTGGTGAAGGATGTTACACATTTCTAGAATACAGGATGATAAACATGCAGCAAAAATTCATTTTATGGGTAGAGTGCAAAGCTTCCCCCTTCCCTTTCTATCTAGACAAAACTGAATTTTATTTCAGAACTCATCCTGCTACGCATAGACTAGATGGACCCAAGTTGGTTGAATATGTCAAAAATCGTTTTTTTAATAAATAGTCAATTCGATTAATTTCAATTTATCTTTAAAATCGAGACTCCAACTGCATAAATTTAATAAGTAATAGTGATTAGACTCAAGCCACTACGTCTGGCAAGTTGTTTTTTAATTCTGATCGAGCTTATTGCTGAACTGTGCGATCGCTGGCAAATCACCGAATTTGCCCTGTTTGGCTCAGTATTACGCGACGACTTTCATCCCGACAGCGACATCGATGTTTTAGTCAGCTTTGCCCCCACCGCTCAACGGGGACTCACGGAAACCCTGCAAATCCGTGATGAACTAGAAGCACTATTCGGCCGTCCCGTTGACCTGTTGGTAAAAGCTGCGATCGAGCGCAGCGACAACTGGTTACGCCGCCAAAACATCCTCAACACTGCAAAAGTGATTTATCGTTCACCTATTGCCAGTCAGTTTGAACGCAAGTAATACTGGACTAGCCGGAAATATCAACTCTTGCACCCAGAATTGCAAATGAGTACAGCCTTTTCGCGTCTAGAGCTTCAGAGGATTGCCAAGGATCATAGACTGCTTTTATGGTCAATCCTTGCGGGTTTGATTGCCATCCTGGTTCGTTTCCTCATAGGAGATGAACTCACTGGCTGGATCTTATATTTAGCATCGGGAATATTTCAGATAGTTGCACTATACAAGCTAGGAAGATCTCTTAAGCTTTCAATCGTGTGGATGACTTTGCTCGTAATTGGTTTGTTCATCCCACTCCTAGGCTTGTTAATCCTGCTGCTTGTGCATGACAAAGCAATGAAAGCCATGAAGTCCGCTGGTGTTCCAGTAGGATTCATGGGCGCTGACCCGAAGTCTATCGAGTAGAACAGAAGCTTTCTGAATTTCTTCAGCCTCAATCAAAATATCTTCCAATCGTTCTGTAAAACTTCCAGGCAGTCCACGCCATCACTCAGCACTGTCCGAAACACCCAATCTGGAGCGTTGACCATGCCAGCCTCCCCGATCGCCCAAAACTCAACCGATCAAGACGCGGTACTGATGCGATCGCTGGCTGGGCAATCACGCCATCCTCACCTGGCTCAAATCGCGATCGCCCTACGCGACAACCTGGTCAAGATTTACGGCGATCGCCTAGCCCACCTCATCCTCTTTGGTTCCCAAGCCCGAGGCGATGCCAAACCAGACTCCGATCTCGATTTGCTGATTGTTCTGCACGACCAGAAAGCCAAAATCGATCGCTTGCAAGAACAGGAACGAACCCAGTTCATCACCGATCTTTGTCTAGACTACGAATTAGTCATCTGCCCCATTTTCTGGCTAGAGCATCAGCTAGATTGGGAACACCATCCACTCCTACAAAATATCAAAGCTGACGGAATTCCACTGATCAATGTCTAGCGAGATTATTGACCGAATCCAAAAAGCCTGTGACAGCCTACGCGCAGCCCAATTATTGCTAGGCGAAGGGCTTCCAGATTTTGCAATGTCAAGAGCCTATTACACAATGTTCTATGTTGCAGAAGCCTTTCTAATTTCTCGAAATTTCCGATTTTCTAGCCACTCAGCGACTATTAGTGCCTTTGGACGCGAGTTCATTAAACCCAAAGAATTACCCGTTGAATTTCATCAGTTTTTATTACAAGCATTTCAGTCCCGGGCGATCGGAGACTATGGCGCTTGTGACTCAATTGAAATCGAAGAAGCACAAATTCATATTGAACGTGCACAAAAGTTCATTGACTTAGCAAACAATTATTTTCAGGTTGAACCCGATCCAGATCAGTAATAAGAGTCTTACACTTGGTCTACAAAACTTCTAGAAGGCACGCACCGCCTCCCGTAGCACAATATCTCTCAGGTAGGGGCGCAGCGACTGTGGCGTTCCTAAGTCAACAGAACAATTTAAAATTTCCTCCAGATAGTCCTTCAGCTCAATAAAGGTAAATAATCCCACGGGTTTTTCGAACTCCACCAGTAAATCCACATCACTATCAGCACCGGCTTCATCTCGCGCCACGGAGCCAAATAGAAATAGCGTTTTCACCGCAAATGTCTGAATTTGCTGCTGATGGGCTAATAGCGTTTCGATGACCGTTTGCCGACTCAGCATTTTCAGTGCCCCCATCATTGGTTGAACCGACGCTAGCCTTTCTTGTTATACCAAAGAGAAGCGCGATCGCTGAGTTGCAACGGCTCAATCTCGAAGACGATGCCAGCCTCCCCGATCGCCCAGAAGCTCACCGATTAAAATACTAAGTAGATTAGCCGTCAGGAAAAATGACGATTACAGCCAGCACAGCAAGAAATCGATCATGCCCGCCAAAGATATTTTCCATAATTGCGTCAAAAATTCTCTAGTCAAAGCAGGCTGGACAATCACCCATGATCCCTTTCGGATTCGATTAACGCGCAAAAACCTTTTCGTTGATCTCGGTGCCGAGCGCTTAATTGCAGCCGATCGGGGCACAGAAAAAATCGCCGTTGAAATCAAAAGCTTCACCCGCGCCTCCGACATCAAAGATTTAGAAGATGCCCTCGGTCAATTTATTCTCTATGAACGACTCCTCTTGCGCTACGCTCCCGAAAGAACCCTTTATTTAGCCGTCACTCATTCAGTCTATAAAACTGTTTTTGAAGAAGAAGCTGGCCAAATACTGCTAGAAGACAAGTTAATTCGCTTGCTGACATTCGACCCTAACCAGGAGGTTATTAAGCAATGGATTTCAACTTAGACACTGACCAGTCGATCATTCAGAAAATCTTCAATAGCTACATTGAATTCTTAGGAACCAGTGATGATGTTCAGCTAGAAACAATCATCGATACTCAGAACCACCATTATCTGTTGGTTGAAGTTGGCTGGCACAATGGACGACGCATCTATGGCACGCTTCTACACATTGACATCATTGATCAGAAGCTTTGGATTCAACAGGATGGAACAGAAGAAGGAATCGCCGATGAACTAGTCGCTTTAGGAATTCCCAAAAATCGCATTGTCCTGGGATTTAAACCCAGCGATCGCCGTCAAATCACTGAATTTGCTGTTTCCTAAACCGCTTGTCAGAGCCATCACTCAGCACTGTCTAAACCACCCAATCTGGAGCGTTGACCATGCCAGCCTCCCTGCCCCAATCAACCATTCAGCTAGAATCTATCAACCACTCATCCAGCATCATTCTTGATCATTGGCAGCGCGGAACCTGGGAAGAATTCATCGCGATCGCGGGAGAAAATGAAGCCGATAGTCGCGATGATCTACGCAGTTATTATCAAGATGGTTGGATGCGCTTTGAAATGACACCCCTCGGCCCCGAACACGCTCGCAATAACGCAATTCCGCTGGATGTCGCCAACCTATACGCAGCCTTCCAGAAGCGTAAAATTGTACGCTACATCAATCCTTCAATGCGGAAGCGTGGTGAAAAAGAGTCACAACCCGACTTGGCCTTTTATATCGATCGCGACCTCAAAGACCTGCCAACCGGCAATGCACCGATCGACCTCGATCGCTTTGATCCACCCACCCTCGTAGTAGAAGTTGGCGCAAGCAGTTTTGCCGATGATGTGGGCATGAAACGGTTGCTCTACGAACGGCTGGGCGTGGCGGAATATTGGGTGGTGAACGTCGAAGCGCGATCGATCATTGGATTTGCGATCGCCGATCGGGGCAGTCGAGAAATTCAGATCTCCCAAGTGTTGCCCGGTTTAGAATTGTCGATTATCACTGAAGCGCTGCAACGGCTCGATCGCGAAGATGACGGACAAATCACCCGCTGGCTAATTGATCAATTCCAGGAGAAACCTTGAGTCAAAATGCCAAAGTTATCAATTCCTTACTTGGTCATCTGCCCCATTTTCTGGCTAGAGCATCAGCTAGATTGGGAACACCATCCACTCCTGCAAAATATCAGAGCCGACGGAATTCCACTGATCAGTCAAGGTGCATTTTCCCAATCGGGAGAAAGGGCACGGAAATTAAAGAAGTCAGCACGGGGATGACAACGAATGCAGGTGCTGAGTTGAACGGGGTCTGGTAGCTGAACGCGGGGGTGCAAAGCCTTGAAAGTGGTGGTTCTGCCAACGCGGTAGTTAATTTGTTCGTTGTTTTCGGCGGGGCGTGAATATTCTTTCAAATAGTTCCAAATGATTTGGAGGCTGGGATCTCGGGGTGTCTCGATCGTGGTTCCGTAGTGGTCGCGATCGCGAATCAGATTTCGCCAAACCTGACTAGGCATCAATCCTGGGGGCACGCCGATATGGCAGGAGGCGCAATTTTCCAGGTACAGTTCTCGCCCCAGCGTGAAAGAGGGCGCAACGCGATCGATGTCGCCGTTGGGGTCGATGAGCACCGATCGCTCGGCTTGGGCGATGACCGATTGGCCAGAATCCGCGATCGGGAGCGAACTCGGCGCGATCGCCCGGGCCAGCCCGACCCCAAACAGCATGGCCAGCAGTGCCAGCAGGAGCGCAACCCCCCAGGATGCACGCCGCGATCGGATGAGATGCCCAAATTTGCTGTCTGCCATGCCCGATGGTTGCCGTGAAGGATTTAGAGGAAAGAAATGGGTGGGAGCTAGTCTACGGGAATCGTTTGCAGGAGCCGATCAACCACGGTGCGGGCGTTTTTGCCCCCAGCGGGAATCAGACGGTGCGCCAAAACCGAGAGCGCCAATTGTTTCACGTCATCGGGCAAAATATAATCCCGATTCTGCAAGAAGGCGAGGGCTTGGGCGGAACGTTGCATGGCAACCGCGCCCCGGGGACTGACTCCAAGGGTGATTTCGTCATCTTGGCGGGTCGATCGCACCAGGCGCAAGATATAGTCCTGGACTGCGGCGGAAACCTGCACTTGGCGACAGGCCTTTTGCAGTTCCCGCACCGACTCCAGCGTAATGCAGGGTTGCAAATCTTGGTCGATCGCCCCCATCTGGTGTCGCTGCAACATCCGCAGTTCATCTTCCGCCGACGGATAGCCTAGGGAAAAGGACAGGGCAAAGCGATCCATTTGGGCTTCCGGCAGCGGAAACGTCCCTTGATACTCGATCGGGTTTTGGGTCGCAATCACAAAAAACGGTTCCGGCACGGGCCGCGACAACCCATCCAAGGTCACCTGCCGCTCTTCCATCACTTCCAACAATGCCGCTTGGGTGCGCGGTGTGGCCCGGTTAATTTCATCGGCCAACAGCACATTGCTGAAAGCGGGCCCCGCCACAAACTCGAATTGCCCCTTTTGGGGATTCCAAATATTAGTACCGGTCACGTCGGCGGGCAACAGGTCGGGGGTGCATTGCAAGCGCTGGAACTTGCCATCAATCGATCGCGCTAGGGACTTGGCCAACAGCGTTTTGCCCACCCCGGGCACATCCTCCAGCAGCGCATGGCCACCCCCCAGCAACGCCACCAACACAAGCTGGATTGCCCCATCTTTGCCAACGATCGCCCGTTGGAGATTGTTCTGAAGTGCTTGCAGTGCCTGTTTGTGCGACTCGATCGTCGGCGAACTTTCACCCATAATTCAATCCTAAAATTTGGCCGAATTGGGCCGAACTTGGCAACGCCAGTTCCAGAGCTTCCGCCCCGAGGGTGCAACCCCAAGGACATGGCCCCAAGCCATCGGCAAGCCATGAAACTGTCGGCCTGAAGGCGGCGGAGGGGCTGGGAAACCAAGCCTTCCGTCAGCTTAACTTAAGGGAACGGCAGTGAGGCGATCGCGGGCCTGTTGACGATCCTGCTCAATTTGAGTTTTCAGGTCTGCCAAAGATGCAAACCGCTGCTCTGGGCGCAGAAAATCAACTAACTCGATCGTCACCCATTGTCCATACAAGTCTCCTGACCAATCCAGCAGATGCACTTCCACGGTCACCGCCGCCTGTTCACCGACCGTGGGCCGCCGACCAATATTCGTGACTCCCGGCCGCAGGGAACCATCGGCCAAGGTGACCCGCACCGCATAGACCCCCAATCGGGGCAGTAGTTTTTCCGGGGGAATGGTTAAGTTGGCTGTCGGGAAGCCCAATTGCTGCCCCAGTTGTTGACCCGCTTCCACCCGTCCGGCGATCGCGTAGGGCCGGCCCAGGAGCGCTTGGGTCTTATGCACATCCCCATCCCCAAGGGCGGCCCGAATTCGGGAACTGCTGATGCGCCCTTCTTGGTCAGACATCAGCGACACGATTTTGACCGGCACGCCAAATTCGGCGGCAATTTCTCGCAGGCGATCGGCCGTTCCCGATCGACCTCGGCCAAAATGAAAGTCGGCCCCCACGGCGATCGCCCGGGCCTGCAAGCCCCGAATCAGGATCTCCACCGTAAAATCTTCGGGGGTTAAATCCGCCAACGATCGACCAAAGGGCAAAATCACAAATTGCTCAATTCCCAGGCGATCAAGCACCTGCGCCTTCTCATCCATCGGTGTGAGCAAAGGGTGCGATCGCCCACTAAAAAACGCCTTGGGGTGGGGCGAAAAGGAAACCACCGTGCTCACCGGCATCGAACCTGGCTCAGCGGCAGAATCACTTGGGTCGATCGCCGGGCCATTCAAAATGGGCGCAATTACCCGTTGGTGACCCCGATGCACACCATCAAAATTACCGAGTGCGATCGTGGTCGGCGACAGTACCGAATCCAGTGCAGACGTGATCCAAACCAATAGGACTCTCTAAGCTCCCCGAACAACAAACTCCTGCGAGCTGCGCCCTCTAGATCGATCAACAACCTAGAGTGATGACCTAGACCGAGATCCAGGTTCATGACTCCGATGCACCACCTAGCTCAGGACTGGCTAGCTCAGGACTGGCTAGCTCAAGACTTGCCAGATCAAGACCCGATCGCGGCAATCTCAGCTTAGTCCAGGTGTGCAATCTAGGGATGGCTGTCAGTCATCTAGGCGAGCACCGTCACCTCTGGGCGAATGGTCGGTTGTTCCGGTCGTCGGGGGGTCAGTTGAATTGTCATCCCCTCCATTGCAATCAACGCATGGGGGAAAGCCGCCGCCGCCTGCCGACCCATTTCATCCAAGAAGGCATCCGTGTGCAGAGGATCATGATGGAAAATGACCAACTGGTCAACATTGGCCGCCTGCGCCACCTTCACCGCCTCTTGCCAGGTGGAATGGCCCCAGCCCACCTTGCTGGTCTTAGGCGAATTGTATTCATCATCGGTGTAGGTAGCATCGTAAATCAGCACATCCGCATCCTTGGCCAGGTGCAGCACGTTCTCATCCAGGCGATCGGAAAAATGCTCCGTATCGGTGACGTAAGCCACAACTCGCCCTTGCCAGGTGATGCGATAGCCCACCGCTTCGCCAGGGTGATTGAGAGACGCATTTTCCACATGCAGATCATCGATCGCGATCGTGTCTCCCACCTGCATGTCATAAAAGGCCAAATCCGCCCCCATCACTTGCAGGGGAACCGGGAAGTTGGGATGCAACATTTGGTCGTTCATGCGCTGCTTAATCGTCGCCCCATTGGGCGCGGGCGCTCCATAGATGTGGAAGCGATTGCCCTTGATAAAAGCAGGCACAAAGAACGGAAAGCCTTGAATGTGGTCCCAATGACTGTGGGTGAAGAACATGTGGGCTTCAACGGGCATCTCGGCTAGCATGGACTGCCCCAAGACCCTTAACCCCGTACCACCATCAAAAATCAACCGACGATCGCCCACGCGCATTTCGACACAGGGGGTGTTACCGCCGTATTTAACCGTCTCAGGGCCGGGGCAGGGAATACTGCCACGAACACCCCAAAAGCGGATCTGGAACTGGCTGTTCGGACTGGACATGGGTAAGCGGATAAGCCAAATTTCAGTGCAGAGTGACGCTCCCCGATGCCATACAGCCTAGCGCGATCGGTCGCATGACTGGGGAAAACATTGCGGTGGGTCAGCAGATGGAGATTCAGGCGGAATTCATACGGAGCATGACCAACGATGTTTGCCGAAAGCATTGCCGAAAACAACCGACGGTCGCAGCCCGGCCCTAGGCATAGATTGCATTGCTAAGGAATGCATCTCTAGAATTTTCAGCAAGAATTCCCAGTGAGGAATCTTGGCTTGAAGCTCTAGATTGACTTTGCATTAGGCCAATTGATGCACAGGGATTCGCAAGATGCAAGGTGGTTGGACTGTCACCCAGGTAGAGTCTGGTGAAACCAAAACTAGAGTAAAGCCGCATTCGCACAGGCGAGGTGATTTAAATCAAAGCTTGTCCCGATTGCCGTCAGATTTGTAGTCTGGGATAGCATTTGGGCAATTCTAAAATTTTCATCGACCTAGAGCTTTGACCCAGATCCTCGACCCAGATCCTCGCCTCAGATGCCAAAGCTATGTTGGGCCCTGAGCGGCTCCGCAACCTCTGGATCCAGATCCTGAATCCGGATGACGGATTGATCAGACAGATCAATCAGCAAGCGTGAAATTCCAGCAGCGCTGGGTGACTTCGATTGTGACCCGTTGGGCCCCGATCGTGCCAGGTTATGACCCGACAACTATATTGACCTAATCTGACTCAATTGGGCACTAACCGTTTTGACGAATCGGAACCGATGGCGGGTGGGGGTGGCCCAAGGAAGCGATCGAACCTGAACCTGTTGAACCTCCCAGCATCTTAGCTGACATTCTCCGCCGGCCTGTGAGGGAGAACACAGGCGATCGGGGCAATTTCCGCAAGGATTTAGGGTAGGTTATCCCTCGTTTCGCAGATTGGGGAACAGCGTCCGGAATCCTTAAGGCTTCCAGCGCAATTCCGACCCAGATGATTTGGGCCAAGCGCCATCGCCAAACCTCATGGCCCAGACTTGGCTAGGATCCCTGTGGTCAAGATCTGCCGCTAGACATCGGAGCCGTCTTTGGTTCATTCTGGGTCTGATCTGACCGGGCTTGATTGGATTTGAGGACAAGCGGAGGCTAGCCCCTACCATTGGCTTGGGCTGAGTTCACCGATCGGGGGTCATCCTGGAGTCATTGCCTGAGAGCGATGACTGGGGAGCGATGAACTTGGGGAGAACTGCTGGGGCGTGAGTCTGCCTGGGCTGTGCCTCTGTTTAAGCTTTCCTGGAGATCTCCATTTCTGATCCCTGCGCTGTTGACTGCGGGTGTGGCTGATCGTGATCCAACTGCTACTTAGTCTATTGAATTGCTCTAACCAGTGCCATTAGGAGACCATTTACCATGCGATCGCGCACTGTCCGAGAGGGGGCCGTTGGTCTGCTGGTGCTATTGGGACTGGGGCTGGTTGCGGTGCTGAGTTTGTGGCTCAGTGAAACCTATTTGGGTCGTCGTCCCTATCGTTTAATTGTTGAGTTTGCCAATGCCGATGGGCTGAAGGTTGGCTCGCCGGTTTTGTTCCGTGGCGTACCGGTTGGCAAGGTGACGGATATTCGGGCGGCTTCCAATTCGGTTGATGTGGTGATTGAGGTGGAAAATCCGGAGTTACGGATGCCTCGCCAATCCTCGGCGGAAGTCGATCGCACCGGGTTGATTGGCGAAGCATCGTTGGCCATTCGCCCCCTCAACGACAGTCGGCCAGTGCCCACGGTAGGGCCGGGTCCAGCCCAAGGGGATTGTGATTCCCAGTTGCTGCTTTGTGGGGGCGATCGCTTGGTGGGCAGCCCGCCCATTAACTATGGATCGCTGATTCGGGCGATCGTCAAAATTGCGGATTTGATTACGGATCCGACGTTTCAAGGCAAGGTCGATCGAGCCATGGGTAACCTCAACGCCACCACGGCCGAAATTCGCCAGCTCAGTCGAGATGCGGCCAGTTTGGCGCGGTCTTTGCAGCAGGAGGTGCGCACCTTTGGCAACACCGCCCGTTCGATCGCCCGCACCTCAGACACCATTAACCGCGCCACGGGCAGCACCACCACGGCCATTGTCCGCACCGCCAATTCCCTGGAGCAGACCAGTACGAGCGTTAATGGGCTGATTGTCAGTAATCGAGGAAATTTGAGCCGAACGCTGACCAGCTTGGCGGAAACCAGTGCGAGCCTGCGCAATGCGTTGGGAGAGGTTGCGCCCGCCATGCGTCAGTTACGCGGTAGCAACCTGCTGCAAAATTTGGATGCGCTGACGGAAAATGCGGCCCAAACGGCGGCCAATTTGCGGGACATCACGGGGGCGATTAAGAGTCCCCAAAGTCTGTTCATGTTGCAACAAACGGTGAATTCCGCGCGATCGACCCTCCAAAATCTTGAAAAAATCACCAGTGATTTGGATGAGCTGACGGGCGATCCACAATTTCGCAGTAGCTTGCGGGTGATTATTACGGCGCTGGGGCAATTTCTGGCCACTACGCAACAGCTTGAGGAACAGGTGCAAGCTCCGGCCCCGGGGCCGGAACGGGCAACCCCGCCCGCCAATCGATCCACCAACCGGCCCGCTAACCGATTCGAGAGTGAACCAGATGTGGATGTGCGGTTTGAGCGTTAGTGGCTTGAGTGTTAGGGATTTGGGCGAGTATTCGTGAAGAAAGCCGATCGGCCGCTTAATCTGCTTCGGGAGCCTCGTAGTCCGGGGGAAAATCCGCTGCGGGCCACAACAATCGCAGACCCATAATCGCAAACCCGATCGCGGCGGCGGCCTTCACCAAGCGGGTGGGCAAAAGTTGGGCCGTGCCCTCGCCAATCACAACCCCAATCAGGCTGGCGAACACCAGGGCGGCCGCCGTGCCCGCAAACACGGCTCGGGGCGATCGGGAACCACCACTGAGGGCGATCGCGGCCAGTTGGCTCTTGTCGCCCAACTCCGCCAAAAACACGGTGATAAAACTCAGTCCCAGTAATTGCCAGTTCATCACCCTACCCTCCAATCATGGCTTCCCACAACAGGGAGACGGATACCATCAACAGAATTGCGCCCACGATGGTTTCCAAGGTTTTGATCGACACCCAACGAGCCAGGAGCTGACCCAACAGCACACCAACCAAACTGGTGGAAATGAGGGCGATCGTGGCCCCCAAAAACACCACCCAAGGTTGATGGGACTCGGCAGCCATCAGCAGAACAGCCACTTGCGTTTTGTCCCCAAATTCCGCCAAAAAGATGGCGATGAAGGTGGAGGCAAAGGCGCTGAGGAAATTGCTGCGGGCGCTGGTGGCGGGCGATTGGGCCGCTGATGGGCGATCAGGTTGCGCCTCGGACTGGGCCGGGGTGAGGGCAGAAGGATCAGACAAGTTCACGGGATCTCGTAACGGCGGCGGGAAACGGCGAAAACAAGGCGAAAACAAATGAGATCAGCAGAAATCAGCAGGAATTAACGCTGATTTTCACAGTGCTTTCATTTTTGATGACCCTATTCTATCGCTGATGTAGCAGATGGTTTGGGGAATTGCGGTTCAGGAATTCCAGCGGGCTGAGAACTGGATCAATGGCAGCCGGGCCATGGCCAACCGGCCCTTCAGAGGCAATTGATTTGACCAGTTCCGCCACAGCGGTGAGTTTGGTGAGTTTATGGAATGGGTGCGCTATGGTTGGGGCGATCGAGCGTTGCCGGAATTACCGAAACCGGACGGCGGCGATCGATCCAACAGGCCAACGGCCCAACAGTGGTGTGAAGGAGAAAACCGAACATGTTAGTGCAGCAACAGCCGTCCCTGACTTGGTTGCAGCGCGAGCGGGCCTGGGTGGAAATTGACCTGGCGGCCCTGCGCCACAATGTGCGCCACCTGAAAACCTGGGTGGGCGATCGGGTGGAATTGTTGGCGGTGGTTAAGGCCGATGCCTATGGCCACGGGGCGGCGACCATTGCCCGATCGGCCCTAGCGGCGGGGGCCCAATGGCTGGCCGTGGCCACGATCGAGGAAGGCGGCCAACTCCGAGAAGCCAACATTGATGCACCCATTTTGGTGTTAGGCGCAGCTCACACCGCTGATCAGATCAAGGCGCTGCTGCATTGGAAACTGCAACCCACCCTTTGCACCTTGCAACAGAGTTTCACCTTTGCGGAGGTGCTGAAATCCTTAGGGCGATCGCTGCCGGTACACCTCAACATCGACACAGGCATGGCCCGGCTGGGAACCCGCTGGACGGAAGCCGCTGATTGGGCCCAATGGGTTGCCCAAGCGCCGCCCCTGCGCCTGGCCAGTTTGTATTCCCACTTCGCCACGGCCGATGAACCGGATCCCACGGTGATGCGGCTGCAATATCAGCGATTTCAGGGATTTTTGCAGGATTTTTCCGAACGGGCCCGATCGAGCGGCCTGACCCTGCCCAAAATTCACATGGCCAATTCCGCCGCCCTACTGGCCGATCAGGCTTACCACTTCGATCGGGTGCGGGCTGGCCTGGCGCTTTATGGCTTGGCCCCCGCACCACACCTGGCCGGTATTTTGCCCCTGCGGCCGGTGATGAGCATCCGGGCCCGCATCACCCAACTGAAGACGATCGAACCCGGCGAGGGGGTGAGCTATGGCCATCGTTACGTGGCCCAGCGGCCCACCCGGGTGGCTGTGGTCGGAATTGGTTATGCCGATGGAGTGCCGCGCAACTTGTCTAACCAAATGCAGGTTTTGATTCGCGGGCGATCGGTTCCGCAGATTGGGTCAATCACCATGGATCAGTTGATGTTGGATGTGACGGACTTTCCCGGCGATCTGATGCCGGGTGAAGTGGTCACCCTGTTGGGAGAGGATGCCGGCCAGCAAATTCGGGCAGAAGATTGGGCCGACCGCCTGGGAACCATCTCTTGGGAAATCCTTTGCGGCTTTAAGCATCGCCTACCCAGAATTACGGTTAATGATTAATAGGAGGTTGAAAGATTAATAGGGAGCTGAAATGAGCTGATGGCGGCAATTGCGGGATTTTGGAGAAGCTTTCGCAGATACTAAAGAAATCCTGCTTAACCTTGCGCCCCATCCCGCCCAATGACCTTTCGGGTAAAACTCTCGCTTCATGGTCGCCTGGCAACGGAGGGACTGTTGGCCCGCTTGGACTTGTGGCGCAGCCCCCATCACCAACAAACTTGCGATACTCGCCTGCCGCCCGCACCGGAATTGGTTCAAGTGGCCACGGAATTTTGGGACTTGTGGGCGAGTTATCCCAACCTGCGAATTAAGGTGAAGAGCGTTCAGCGACAGTTGCCCCTTTCTTTGCATCGTCAACAGTGCCAACTCGCGGCCGATCGCCTGCAAACTCTGTTTAACAACTGGTTGGAGGGGGAAAGCTTTCGGGAAATTACCCATGAAATTCTGCGATTTAGCAATCCCGATGATGATCTGTGGCTGTCGATCGCCACGGATGATCGCCATGTGCCAAGGCTGCCTTGGGACGAATGGAAACCCCTGAAAAGTCACCGGCTTGCCTGGGGCTGTTGTCCAACCAGTGGCAAAACACCACCCATTCAGGCGCGATCGGCCCCTAGGGGCTTGGTTCGGATTTTGGCGGTTTTGGGCGATCGGGAGGATTTAGACCTGGATCCCGATCATCAGGCCCTTCAACAACTGAGCCAAGCAGGGCTGGCGGATGTGCAGTTGCTGGATGCTCCGACTCCTGAGCAGTTTTTTGATGCCCTGCGCGATAACCAACCGCAAGTGCTGGTCTTTGCGGGCCACGGCTATCCCGGAACCAACGGCCGATCGGGTCAGATTGGCCTTAACCTGCGGAACAACATTTCCGTAGAAAACTTCAGCCATGCCCTGGAAGGCGCAGTTCAGCAGGGTTTGCAACTGGCGATTTTTAACTGTTGCCACAGCGTGGACTTGGCGGAAGCACTGCATCGATCGCACCTACCGGCCGCCATTGTGATGCGGGCTTCGGTTCCCGATCTAGTCGCTCAACATTTCCTCAAGGACTTTCTGACTCACTACGCCCAATCGCGATCGCTGCCCCTATCTCTGTACGAAGCCCGTCGATCGCTCCAACGCTCCAGCGCCCAATATCCAAGGGCCGATTGGTTGCCGCTGGTCTTTCACCATCCCCTGTTAGATTTGCCCACTTGGCCCGATCGCTCCCACTCGGAAGCTGATTTCCAAAGCTGGAGCGAACCCGTTGGCCCCAGTGCAACTCGGCCCAGCAGCGATCGGCCACTGAGGCAGGATCCAATCCAGAAATTCAGCCAGGAACCCGGTCAAGAAATCAGTCAGGAAATCAATCAGAAATCAAGCCAGGAATTAGATCAGGAAATCAGTCAGAAATCTAGTCAAGAATCAAATCAGAAATTAAATCAAAAACTAAATCAGGCACTGAGTCCAGAAAACAATCAGCGTCCAGAAAACAATCAGCAAATTAGCCCGAAAGTTAGCCCCAAAATTAGTCCGAAACCGTGGCAACTAGTCGGGCAGTCCCTTTTAGCCACGGGGATCACCATTGGCTTAGGCGGCATCATCCAGACCCCGGAATTTTGGGTTTATGACGCAATGTTGCAGCAGTGGCCGTTGGAATTACAAGATCAACGCATTTTGTTGGTCACGATTGATGAAAATGACGTGGCTTATCAAGATCGTCAAGGTTGGCGACGGATTCCAACGGCAGATGGCGGGTTAAATTCCTTGGCTCCGGAGGCCTTGGCCAAGCTTCAGGAGCGACTGGCCACCCTGAAACCCAGCGTCATTGGAGTGGATATTTATTACCCCTGGCCGCTGACCTCCGCTTGGCAACAGCGCCTCTGGTCAAATCCTCGGGTGGTGGGTCTGTGCAAATTAGCTGACCCAACGGAAGATACTTCGGAAATTCCGGCCCCAGTGGGCTTGATGCGCGATCGGGTGGCTTTTTCTGACCAAGCCAGTGATTCAAAAAGGGTGGTGCGACGGCAACTCTTGGCCATGGCGGCTCCCCAGTCCAGCCAAGCTTGTCACGCCACCTATGGACTGAGTGCTCTGTTGGTGGATGATTACCTGAAGCAACAGAGGGTGGCGTTTCAATCCGTGGGCGATCGATGGCGGTATGGTTCCGTTACGATTCCCCAAATTACCGCCGGAGCGGGGGGGTATGGGTGGTTTGATGACCAAGGCAATCAACTGCTGTTGGCTCCTCGGCGGGCGGATTGGGTGCGTTTGCCCCTGCGAGAGGTGTTGCAAAGTACCGATCGAATTCCTTGGACTGGTCAACCCAATCCGATCGTATTAATTGGCAATATCCAAGCCAGCTCTGAGGATCGATGGAAACTACCGGGTGGGCAGGAGATTCCGGGCTTGGAGATTCAGGCTCACGGCATCAGCCAACTGATAAGCGCGGTGCTGGACAATCGCCCCTTGCTTCAGGCGATCGCTTGGCCGCACAAGTTGGGGTGGATTTTGCTTTGGGCGGGTCTTGGGGCAGGGCTGTTGGCGGTTGGGCAGGCAAGGAACCCGCAGCCTCGTTGGTGTGATCGACTTTGGATCGGGGCGATCGGCTCGCTGACGGTGGGGGCGATCGGGATGATCAGTTTTTTTTGGGTGGGCTGGTGGTTACCGGTGGTGTCGCCCATGGTGGCCATGGGCTTGGTGTTGTTGCCAGTTCCCGGGAGAAAGGGCCGTTCCCAGTTCTCCCGATGGCTTGGCCTGGTGCAGCGACTCCCTAGGCGATTGCTGAGGTCTTCTTAAGGGGCATGGCTAGGCGATCGCCCGGTTTGGGTTCCAGGATTTGGGCTGCCAACCCTGCTCCCTGCAATTGGGTCTGAAGTTCTGCGGCATTGCCCTTCGCCCGCAACAGGGACACCAGCAATCCTTCGTATTGCACATCGCCCGCCGCCGCCGTCGGTAACATCACTTGGGGCCGCAGCATGGTTGCCAGCTTCAAGGCGCTGTTGGTTCCCTGAATAATCGGCAGGAATCCCCCGATCGATAGATCCATCAGCGGGCAAAGGGTCACATCCACTGGCCCCAACTCGCTCAACTCCGCCGGGTGATAGCCGTGGGGTTCATAGTAAAGACTTTCGCCGGTTTCGGGCCCCGCGATCGCCCGCAGAATGTAGCCGTTTTCTAGGGTTTTGGGCCCCGTGGGGGAGCCGGTGGTGGCGCGGATGGCCACCTGTTGATCCAGCGTCCAAGTTTGACCGTGATCAAGGGCGATCGCCGTTTGGAACCCCAACTGTTCGGCGACCTTGGCCGCGCTGGGCGATCCCAACACTGGCACGGTGCGATCGATCTGTTCCAAGGTGGGACGATGGGCGTGATCCTCCAGCCCTTGGGACAGCAGAACCAAGTCCAAATTGGCGGGAATTGGACGAGGGTTGGGATGGGTGGCCTTAAAAAACCAAGCGGCATTCCCAAACATCAGCGGCCCCACAAACCAGGGATCAAGCAAAATGCGCTTGCCCGCCAGTTCAATTAACCAGCTATTGCTATCAAACCAAGTGAGGTGCATGGGTGCGATCGGGAAGTTTGCGAGTGGATCTGCCTTGTATCGTAGCGCTGGATTTTGACTGTCGATCCTGTTCCTCACCGCTCGTCCACTGGATGGCTAACTGGCGCGATCGGCAAATGTTCGATCGTCCTGCCAACCGCGATCGAGCAAACCACGCAGGGCCCGCCGACAAATATAAGCCGTGGCTCGGGTGGCAGACTCCCGCTGCCAACGCTGGCAACAGTCCCAAACAAACTGCGGCTGCGATTTGGCCGCGTCATTGAGCCAATTGGCGACGCTGTTTTGCACATACCGCGCAGGATCCGCCCGCAGGGGTTCCAGCAGCGGCAACCCTAAGGATGGCTCGCGCTTCAGGGCTTGGATGTGCGCACACCACACGCCCCGCGGCCGGGTTAACTCCGTAGCGAACCGACGCAGATTCGCCGATGGGTGAAGCGTCCAGGGAATTAACTGGGCGATCGCCAGTTCCAATTGATGGGCCGCATGGGGCCGCAACGCCATCCAAGCCCACTCCCGCACATTGGCGTTGGGATCGTCCGCTAAGTTGGCGATTTGGGCCAGGCGATCGGGCAACGACAGCCCCGGAGCCAAGCCCACCATCATTGCAGCCCAACTGCGGGCCGTGTCACTGCGGTGGGTGGCAAATCGCTCCGAACCGGCCAAACCATACCGATCGAGCAGCAGTTGCCCGACGATTTGCATCCGAGCCTTGATTTTCAAGTGGTCATGGGCGGTCACCTGTTCCAAAATCGGCGCTCCTACGTCGGGGGCGATCGCCCGGAGCAGTTGCCCATGGTCGATCGCCAGCACTTCCGTGAGGGTCACCGCCTCCAGCGTTCCGTGGTTCAGTTGCTGCAAAATAGCCGGGGCAATTTCTGCGATCGACTTCGCACCGGTACGCGCCGGAGCCGGGGAAACGGGACAGGTTTTCATGCCAGATGTTGTCATGCCAGATACCAGTGGGTGAGGTCAGCCGGGGAGGTCAGGCTTGGATCCAGCAGCCGATGCGACCACCTGCACCAGATCCTAGTTAGGCGATCGCCCAAAAACAAATTTCAGTCAGGAATTTCAATCAGAAATGGGCTGCCCCTCGCGCCAATGGCTGATTAACCCCGAAAAACGTTGCTAAAGAACCCATCAACCAACTGACCAACAACTGACAAACGACTGACCAACAACTGAACCATGAATCATGGGTTCAGTGCGCACCGATTCAGGATGAATCATCCGGTGATTTCAAATGATTTAAACACCTTTTTTTCAAGGAATGTTTTAAAACAACATCAAAGTCAAAAATGATTGCGATCGGGCCAGCATTCCGCTAAAACTAGTGACTGTCGTGGGCAGTGACACCCATCAACGTTGACGAAACCGGCTGGGTTCATCGAACTCGCGGGGGAACTCAAACGATTGGGTTGCTGCCAACTCCCGATCGCCCGGGGAGCCTTGGCCCAAGATTTTGTTCTGCATGGTCATCGCGTACCCCATCCCTGGCCCGATCGCCCGATGGTCGAAACTCAAACCGACCATTTCTAGATGCCCGAACACTAGCGAATCCTTCAATCTCTCAAGGCTTCAATTGCCCAATATTTCAACAGCGAATGATTGAATAATTGGATGATGGAAAATTTTGAGAGATTCTAGTCAAGCTTCATTAGTCCTGCGCAGTGCCCCTAAATATCTAACCTGACTCAACAATTCATCTAAGATTCCTTGGATTCAGTTGAATTAATTCATTCAATTCGTCCATGCTTGTTCATGAGCTGAGGGTCATTGATCAAAGTTTGTGAACCTGATCGCCAATCATTCTGTTTTTCTGGGCAAAGTCTCTAGCCAGTTTTCGAGGGAGCCAGAAGTGCAATTAACTTCCGGCTCGCTTGGGCTGCTGTGAACTAGAAAAACTGAAAACTCGCGATTATCCATTGCGATGATTGGTGGACATGGGCTGATGATTGATTCTCGATCAATCTTTGAATTGTTGTGAGATATGGCGGCTATCTGTGTTGGGCAAGGGTGATTTTTGCTGTTTTGCTGCCTGGAATAATTACTACGATGGCCAAAGTCGAGTGGAGCGATCAGTTCTGTATTGGTGACGATCGAGTGGATCAGGAGCACCAAGACATTTTTGAATTAGTGAATGAGTTGCAGAGTGCTATCGATCGTCAGGAATCGATGGACCAGCTAGCGATGATGTTGGAAAAACTAGCTGAACACACGATCGCCCATTTTCAGCATGAGGAATCACTCATGCAGGATCATGCTTACCCGGGACTCGATCGCCACAAACATTGCCACGATCGCCTAATTCAGAAAGTGACCAAACTGATTCAACAGTTTCAAACGGGTGAAACCAGCGCTATTCAGAATCTGATGAATTTCCTAGCCGATTGGTTGCGCCACCACATCAAGGGCGAAGATCAAAAAATGATTCAGTTTATGCAACAAAAGCACCACCAACTCACGACGGTCGGTAAAGCAGGTGAACTGATTGGGATTTAATGGGGAATTCATTGGGAATTCATTGGCCTTTGATCAGGAATTGGCTTGAAAATTTGCCAAAGATTCCACAATGACCCGAGCAACGGTTTCCGTCGAAAAGTGCTCCATGGTGGTGGCGTATCGATCGAACTGTCGATCGATGCCCATCACCTGTTGAATCGCGGTTGCCAGGGCCGTCGCGTCCCCGATCGGGATTGTTTGCACTGCGGGTAATTCACCAAAATCCACTGTGGAACCCACCGCTTCAGTGGCAATGAAGGGTAAGCCCGCTTGCAGACCTTCGTTAATCACCAATCCCCAGGTTTCTCCTGCCCGATTTGAGGGCAAAATCAGCACATCTGCTGCTAGGTAAAAGGGGGGTAATTCCTGCTGATTCCGAAAACCTAAAAACTTGACGGCCAAATCTGGCATAGTTTCCGCCTGGGCTTCCAGTTGTGGTTGCAATTCCCCAGCGCCCAAATACAGAACCGCTAATTGGGCTTGTAATGCCGGGGGTAATTGGGCGATCGCCTGAAGAATTAAACCGGGATTTTTTTTGGGAATTAATTTACCGCTAAAGAGCAAAACGGTTCGCTCTGGATTAAGCCAAAGGGCGGCGCGGGTTTTGGCCCGAATCGTTTGTTTTTTTTCAGGAGATAAATCTGCAAACCGATCGGGCACGCAGTAGTAAGCCATGGCAATTCGGCTGGCGGGGATGCCGTGACAAATCAGGTGCTCGCGGTTCAGGGAGCCGATCGCCACGGCCGAATCAAATAGCCCATACAGCAACCGATAAACCAGCGATCGCACGAGGCTTTTCCAACCCTGGCGCGGCACTGCCTGATCATTGGTTTCCACCCGCAAACTGCAAGGAATTTTCCGAAATTTGGCGGAAATGGCAGCGGTGACCGCTCCCTTATAAATCAAGCTGTGAATCAGCAGGCGATCGGGTTTTTCTTGGCGCAAGAGGGCCGGAAAACCAGTGGCTCGCAAACTCCAAAAACCTTTGGGTTGCTTTGTTTGATTGGGATTCAAAACGACCGATCGATAGCCATTGAGTAGGGGTTCATCCCAAGCAATACTTTGGCCAAACTCCCGATCGCGGTAGCCCTGAATTGAAAAATCCGAGAGATAAACCACCAACAATTCATCACCTCTGGTGGCCAATTCTTGGGCCATGCACCGAAATACCGGAGCGTGATATTGCACCGGATGGGAAGCCAAAACCAAAAGCTTCATTGTTAGACCTGTGAGACCTATCTATTGCATTCGATCGACAATGCGATATTGCACCGCTTCAGCCACGTGGCCCGGTTCAATCGTCTCGCTTTGTTCTAAATCCGCGATCGTTCGGGCCACTTTCAGGATCCGATCGGTCGCCCTTGCCGATAATCCTAACCGTCGAATTGCGTTTTCCAATAGCGATCGAGTTTGATCCGTCAGGGCACACCAGCGGCGAATCTGGCGACTTTGCATTTCCGCATTGCACTGCACGGGCGATTGCGATTCCTCTTGGGCAAAGCGAGACTGGGCCACCTGCCGCGCCGCCAACACCCGATCGCGCACGGCCGCCGAGGGTTCTCCACCGCTCGATCGGGTCACCTCCTCCGGTTGCAGCCGATTCACCACCACCTGCAAATCAATCCGATCCATCAGCGGCCCCGACAGCTTGGCCCAATAGCGTTGGCGCTGCATGGGCGAGCAGGTACAGGCCTGCACCGAATCGCCGTAATAGCCACAGGGACAAGGGTTGGTGCTGGCCACCAGGGTAAACCGCGCCGGAAATCGCACCGTTTGCCGGGCCCGGGAAATGGTCACGCAACCTTCTTCGAGGGGTTGGCGCAAAAACTCCAGCACGTCCCGCTTAAATTCCGTTAGCTCATCCAAAAACAACACTCCTCGATGGGACAGGGAAATTTCTCCCGGCCGCGGAAAGCTGCCACCACCCACCAGCGAGGGGCCAGAGGCGGAATGGTGCGGACTGCGAAAGGGGCGATCGCGCACCAAGGTTCCCCGCTCCTTCAGCAAGCCAGCCACCGAATGAATGCGCGTCACCTCCAGGGCCTCCGCAAAGGTCAACCGGGGCAAGATACCCGGCAACCGCTGAGCCAGCATGGTTTTGCCACTTCCCGGCGGCCCCACAAAAATCAAGTTATGGCCACCAGCGGCGGCAATTTCCAACGCGCGCCGGGCCTGGGTTTGTCCCTTCACATCAGCCAAGTCCAGCAACGCCAAGGGATCGGGCGATCGCCCTTCCTGGGGCGGTTGATGCGGCGCGATCGTTTGCGGTTGGTTCAAAAACCGCGCCACCTCCGACAAATGCTCAAACCCATAAACCTTTAGCTCCCGCACGATCGCCGCTTCGTCTGCATTGGCCGCCGGTAACACCAAGCCCACAATGCCCAACTGAGCCGCTGCCGCCGCGATCGCCAACACACCCGTCACCGGCCGCAAGGCTCCATCCAGCGCCACTTCTCCCACAAACAAGTGATCCCCCAACAGGGCTGCGCTCACTTGTCCAGAGGCGGCCAAAATTCCCACCCCGATCGCCAGGTCAAAACTCGGCCCCTCTTTCCGCAAATCGGCCGGAGCCAAATTCACAACGATTTTGCGCATGGGATAGGCAAATCCGGCATTTTTCAGGGCCGCTTTCACCCGTTCGCGAGATTCTTGCACCGCCGTATCCGGTAGCCCCACGATCGCAATTCCCGGCATCCCATTGGAGACATCCACCTCCACCCCCACCTTCACCGGGTCGATGCCCACCAAGGCCGCACTCCATACTCGGGCTAACATCGATTCCCGATCGCCTCACATTTTTGTGCAAAATCCAGGCTTTAGTGTATCAGCAGCGCCGGTCTCTCGCGAAACGATCTAATTCACTTGTCGGTTCATGATCAGTTGAATTCTATCTTTAAAGACTCAAAGAGCGCTTGTCGAATAACTCTCATTGAGTACCTTTATTGTCCAATTCAACTATTGATTTAATAATTATTTTTATTTTAGTTACCGTTAGTTAATTCTACTGAATTGAGTTACTAATTGGATAAAGAAATAGCCCAAGAAATCAACCAATCATGACTCAATGATGGTTTGTTGGTTGCAATCATGGTTCAGCAATTCAGTAATCAAGAATTTTTCCAGGTATCAAAACGTACCTAGTATTAATATTTCTTGACACAATCGAATTGAACTGATGGCCACAGGAATTCGCTGGATTGATTCCTTCAGCACGCCCCCCTTGATAGACGGAATCTTTCGCCATTTCCAGGAACTTGGATTACCGTAAAGCGAAGATGCAATCTTTCCTGTGGCAGTTTCGTTCCCGTCCTGGGCCACAGATCCGAATCCCTCACCCTTGAGCTTTGAACACCCGAGCCATCCTGGCGATCGCGAATCAGTTCCTATGGTCAGCTCAGAAATTCCACTGACACAAGTTTCATCTCAGTCCCTACCTGTACCCGTGCGCCGCAAGTTTCGTCTCCGTACCACCCTAGTTTTGCCCTTTTTAGTCGAGTTAGTAACCGCCGTGGGGTTGGTGGGTTGGCTGTCGTTTCAGAGCGGCCAGGAAGCAGTGCGGGATTTGGCCAACCAATTGCGCAATGAGGTGACAGCCAGGGTGAGCGATCGGGTGCGATCGTATGTGGAAACTCCCCAGTTGGTGAATCAGGTGAATCGCGACGCGATCGAGCTGGGAATTATTGATTTACAAAAAATTGCCGAAGCTCGCACCTATTTTTGGCGACAAACGATCACCTACAAAAACATTGGCTATGTGGGGTTTGCCAATCAACAGGGACAATATTTGCGGGTGGGTTGGATCAATCGCCTTTCCACAACCGAAACGCCCCAAATTGCCGAACAGCTCATTCCCGGTGGCGGCAACTTAAACTATTACGAAATTAACGAAAAAGGGCAACGGGCCAAGTTAGCCAAAAGCGTGCCTAATTATGATGTGCGCAAACGACCCTTTTACGAAGTGGCTTTCAAGGCCGGAAAACCCACCTGGAGCAAAATTTATCTCAACTTTGGCAATCCCCTGTTGCAGATTAATGCCAGCTTGCCCATTTACGATCGCAACGGGCAACCTGCGGGCATCTTAACCAGCCAATTTGGTACGGATCAGATTCGCGGCTTTTTGCAGACTTTGAAAATTGGGAAAACGGGTCAGGTTTTTATTGTCGAACCCAGCGGCGAGCTGGTGGCCACTTCTTTGAAAGATCAGCCCCTTTGGGTGGAGCAGTCCCAAAAAGCCAAAAAAGAACTACAACGAGTTCATGCGCTCCAAAGTAACAATCAGCTTTTGCGATCGAGCGCTGAGTTCTTATATGGTCAATTTGATCAACTCTCAAATATTCAGCGCGATCATCAGTTTGAATTTTGGCTGAACAATGAACGCCAATTTCTGCAAATTTCGCCCTTCAAGGATGCCTATGGCTTGAATTGGCTAATTGTGGTGGTGGTTCCCGAATCGGATTTCATGGCCAAAATTAATGAAAACACCAGAAACACGATCGCCCTTTGCTTTCTGGCGCTTTTAGTTTCGGTTCCAATTGGAATTTTAACGGCCCGTTGGATTACGCAACCCATTTGTCGAATTGCCCAAGCTTCGGGAGAAATGGCCAAGGGCAATTTAGAGCAAACCGTTGCCAGCAGTCCAATCATTGAAGTCGATCGCCTGGCAGATGCCTTCAACAGCATGGCTGCCCAACTTCAGCAGTCCTTTGAAGAATTGGAGCAACGGGTGGAGCGGCGCACCGCTGAACTGCGCAAGGAGAAGGAGCGATCGGAATTATTATTGCTAAATATTTTGCCCAGTCGGGTGGCAGACCAGCTCAAGGATTCCAACGAATCACCAGCGGAACAATTTGAAGAAGCAACGATTCTTTTCGCTGACATTGTGGGATTTACTTCCTTGGCGGCGCAACTGGAACCTTTGGAATTAATTAATTGCTTAAATCAAGTTTTTTCCACCTTCGATCGGCTTGCGGAAAAGCACCATCTCGAAAAAATTAAGACAATTGGGGATGCTTACATGGTGGTGGGGGGCGTGCCGGTTCCCCAGGCAAACCATGCGGAATCCGTGGCTGATATGGCCTTGGAAATGCGATCGAGCATGGCCCATGCACTGGGGCCCTTGGGTGAACGGTTGGAAATCCGGATTGGGATCAACACAGGCCCTGTGATTGCCGGTGTGATTGGCACGAAGAAGTTCATCTACGATCTATGGGGCGATGCGGTTAATATTGCTTCGCGGATGGAGTCCCATGGGGTTCCTGGTTCGATTCAAGTCACCGATTCCACCTATGAACGGCTGAAGGATCGCTATCACTTTGAAGAACGGGGTTCAATTCACATCAAAGGTCGTGGTGAAATGAATACCTATTGGCTGCTGGACAAGCGATCGACCCTTTAGCCCTTCTTCAGCCCTTTTGATTTCTGGGGCAGTACTTTGGGGTTGGGTTTCGGATCTGATTTTTTGAGGTGCATTGCTGAAGTTCCGGACTGAGATTTTCCAGGTGGAAATTTTCCAGACCGGAATTATTAGAGGCTGCTGGAAAAGTATCGTTCAGGACTTGATCAGCACTTGCCCAGCTCCAATGGTTGTGGGAGCAAGGGGCTTGATCCTCTGGTTTCCGTTGATCGCTGGGGCCAGTTCTGGGTATCAATTTTGGCTTTTCAGACATTCTCTGATTCGGTTGAGATTCCTCGTTGACGTTTTTGGGCTAAAGGCAATGACCGATCGATTGGGACTGGCGGTATTTGGGGCGGGCCGGTGGGGAACACACCTCATTCGCAATTTTTTGGAGCATCCCCGATCGCACCTGAAGGCCGTGGTGGAAACCAATCCAGACCTGCTAGCCGCCGTGGGCGATCGATTTGCCAGCTATCCCGGTTGGACCGAGGTGCAACGGGTCAGCGATCGCCGATCGATCTGGGGCAATCCGGACATTGGGGCCGTGGTGATTGCCACGCCGGCCGCCAGCCATTTTGAACTGGTGCGATCGGCGCTGTTGGCGGGCAAGCATGTGCTGGTGGAAAAGCCCCTAACCCTGGATGTGGCTGAGTGCGAGGATTTGTGTACCTTGGCGCAACGGGTCGATCGTCGGCTGATGGTTGACCATACCTATCTTTTTCATCCGGCGGTGGAAGCGGGGGCCAAAGCCCTGCAATCGGGCGCGATCGGCGATCGGCGCTATGGCTATGCGGCTCGCACCCACCTGGGCCCCGTGCGCCAGGATGTGGATGTGTTGTGGGACTTGGCCATTCACGACATTGCCATCTTTAACCATTGGCTTCAGTCAACCCCGATCGCCCTGCAAGCCAAGGGGCAAACCTGGTTACAACGGGGGCGCGGAGCCGGGCTTGAGGTGACCGATCGCCCTAGTCCTGCGGCGGGCTTGGCGGATTTGGTTTGGCTTACCCTTTACTACCCTGAGCAGTTCACCGCCACGATCCATCTGGCTTGGCACAATCCCGATCGGGCCCGGCGCTTGGCCCTGGTCGGAACCCGAGGCACATTGGTTTTTGATGAAATGAACGCCCGATCGCCCCTGACCCTGTGGGCGGGATCCCTGGAACAATCTGGCAGCCAATGGCTTCCTTGCAACCAATCGGAGCAGTCGATCGAGTTGGCGAGCGGTGAACCCCTTGGGCAGGTTTGCGATCAATTCCTGGCCGGCGTTTTGGATGGCGCACCGCTCGATCGCTCCGATGGTTCCATCGGCACGGCCCTGGTGCGGTTGTTGGCGGCCGCTTCCCGATCGTTAGCCCGTCAAGGGGAACTGGTTTGGGTTGCTTAAGGCGATCCCAACCGAACGATCCCAACCGCGCTCCCAACGGTGCTCCCAATTCCGGCAGCGGGTTCCAGTCGCTGGCTGCTGGCCCCCAGGTCAAGGGGAAACTTGCGCAAATCTGCATTGCCCGTTTGGCCCTTCGGTGGGACACTGAGACTCGATCGAATTTCAGGACGACTTTTAGGACGACCCACGGCGATCATGCGAATTCTGTTCTTGCATCCCAACTTCCCCGCACAGTTTCGCCACGTCGCGGCGGCCCTCGGGCGCGATCCCGAAAACCAAGTGGTTTTTGGCACGAAAAACGAAAACCCCGAGTGGCAAATTGCCGGCGTTCAAAAAGTATTGTTCAAGCCCAGCCGCGACCCCGCCCCTGGAACCCATCACTACATCCGCCCCTTCGAGGCCGCCGTGCTTCAGGGTCAATCCATGTTCCGGGTGGCCGACGCGCTGAAGTCCAATGGATTTGTGCCCGATGTGGTCTATGGCCACTCCGGTTGGGGATCCACCCTGTTCATGAAGGATGCCTTCCCGGACACCAAGTTCTTGGGCTATTTCGAGTGGTTTTATAAATCCAAGGGAGCCGATGCGGATTTTGATCCAGCGGAACCCTTGTCCGTGGACGATCAGGCCCGAATTCGGATTAAAAATGCGTCAATTTTGCAGGATCTCTACACCTGCGATCGGGGAATTTGCCCCACGGCCTGGCAGCGATCGCAATTTCCCGCTGAATACCAATCCAAACTGCATGTGCTGCACGATGGTGTAGACACCGATTTCTTTGTGCCCGAGCCGAACGCCAAGCTCGTGCTGCCGAATCTCGACTTGTCCCATGTGGATGAAATCGTTACCTACGTGGGTCGGGGCATGGAACCCTATCGCGGTTTCCCCGAGTTCATGGAATCGTTGGTTTATCTGCAAGAGAAGCGCCCCAACTGCCATGTGGTGATTGTGGGGAGCGATCGGGTTTGCTATGGCCGCGCCCTGCCCGATGGCAAAACCTATAAGCAACTGATGTTGGAACGGTTGCCTCTGGATCTGTCGCGGATCCACTTCGTTGGCTCCTTGCCCTATGGCCTGTACCTGAAGGTACTGCAAGCCTCGAAGGCTCACATTTACCTCACGCGGCCCTTTGTGCTCTCCTGGTCGATGATTGAATCCATGTCGGCCGGTTGCTTGGTGGTGGGTTCGGCCACTGCGCCCGTGCAGGAAGTGATTCGCGACGGGGAAAACGGCCTGTTAGCCGATTTCTTCTCGCCCAAGCAAATTGCCGATCGGGTGTCGGAAGTGCTGGAGCACCCGACTCAAATGGCCCACATTCGCCAAGCGGCCCGCAACACCGTTCTGGAGCGTTATTCACACCAAGCGCTCCTTTGGCGACATGTGCAGTTCCTGAAGGATTTTGCGGCCGATCGCCTGCCGCCGATTCAATATCCTCCCGCCAGTACTCTGGTGGATTACTACAACGAACCCAGTCGCGAGCCGGCCACGGTGGTCTAGGGATCTTCAACCCCTGTCAGCCGGGCTGAGCACTGGAGGGCCCAAGCGGGCGGGGGTTAATCAACGGTCGTGATTCTGGCCAATTGTTTCCCTCCAACTTGCGCGTTTTGCCAACTTCGCCTCCCTCTGCCCTGGATTTTGTCATGGATGATGCTGCTGTTTCTCAGGCCCTCACACGGGCGATCCAACTGCTGCGATCGGGTCAGCTCGAACAATCGGGCCTGATTTACAAAAAAATCCTGGAGCACCATCCCAACCACCCAGAGGCGCTGCACTGGTTCGGGGCGATCGCCTATCAGATGGGCGAAATGGCGATTGCGGTGGAATATGTGGAAAAAGCCCTCACCCTCACCCCTAATGATCCGGCGGTGTTGAACACCTCGGGGCTAATTTGCCACGCGATCGGCAGTTGGGATCAGGCGCTTCAGTATTACACCAAGGCCCAAAAGATCAAGCCCGACAGTCCGGAGGTGTTGGATAACCTGCGGGCCTTGGTGGCGGATCTGTTGCCGGCCTACAGCCAATATGCCCAGTGGCATTACTTGGCGGGTAGTTTCGATCGCGTGGCCGAAATTGAGCTGGTCTCGGGCAACCTGCTGCTGGAAATTGGTGACCTGGCTGGCGCTGAACAACACTATCGTCGGGGTTTGGCCGTGCGCCCAACCCTCTGGGGCATTGAAGCTCCCGCCGCCGTGATTCAGGCCGATCGCGCTGGCCAGCCCGTTCCCCCCAAAGCCAGCCAAACCACCTGTGATTTGGGACGCGAAGCCGACCTGCGCACCATGGCGAGTGCGGTTCCCTTTGCCCAGTTGTTGGAGCGGCTGGGGGCATTGCTGTTCGATCGGGGCGAATTGGACGCGGCCCATGAGCTGGTGACCGAAGCCCTCGCAATCCAAAATGCCTTCCCGGAAGCCCACAAGCTGCTGGGCAACATCATGCTCGGCCGCGGCAACTATCAAGAAGCTGCCAATGCTTACCAAACCGCTGTGCAGTTGAACCCCAACTACGCGGAAGCTTGGTCAAACTTGGGCAGCATTCTGCTTGGCAAGCGGCAAACGGACGAGGCGATCCAATGTTTTCAGCGGGCTATTCAGGCCAATCCGCAAATGGCCCAAGCCTACTGGAGCATGGGTTGCGCCTTTGAAGTGGCCGACAAAAAGGAAGAGGCTATCCAGTGCTGGCAGCGGGCCCTGGCGGTGGATCCAAAAGTGCAAGGGATTCAGGGCTACATCCGAATTGCCCAAACCCTGGTCGGCATGGGCAAGCGCCCGGAAGGGTTTGAATGGTATGAGCGGGCGATTCACTTCGATCGCAAGCACTTGGATGCCCATTGGGACTTGATGGAACATTTGCTGTTCTGGGGATATTTGCCCCAAGCCCGCCAAGTGGCCGATCGCTGTTGGCGCACCTTCAACGAACCGGGCAGCAGCCCCCGGGAGCGCGTTCTCGCGGGCATCATCTCGACCAAAGCCTTTTGTTTCATTGGCTTGGGCCATGTGGCCCGTCAGCGGTTCCTGGAAATTGAAAGTGAGTTTGTTCAGGTCATTGACCAGCTTTCTCCCTTTGACATCACGAAGCTTTACGGGAACGTGCTGTTTGATATGCCGCACCTGCGGGACGATGTGGCGGCCAACACCAGGGTGGCCAACGCCCTGGCGGAAGCCTATCGCAAGCTGGTGGAAAATGCCTTTAAAGACCACCAAGCCGCCAATAGCCCCCTGTATGCCATGCCCACGAACCGATCGCCCCGCACGTCCGATCGGCTGCGAATTGGGTTCATGTCTCGCCACTATCGCCGCCATTCCGTGGGGTGGTGCAGCGGCGAAATCCTCACCGCCCTCAAGGAACATACGCCGCACCTGTTCCTCTACGTTACCGGCGACATGCCCAAGGACGATCGAACCAAGGTGTTTGAAGGCTTGGCCGAAAAGTTCTACATGCCCGGTGAAGAAGGATTCCCCGATGCCAACTCCCCCACCATCATTCGCCGGGCCCGGGAAGACAACCTCGATATTCTATTTGACCTCGATTCGATCACGATCCTGCCCCACGCGGAAGTGCTCTACCACCGGCCTGCGCCCGTTTGTCTCACCTGGTTGGGCTACGACGCGCCCCACATTTGCCCCGATAACTACAACCTGGTGGACTGGAACACCCACCCGGCCGGCGTTGAGCACTATTACATCGAAAAGCTAGTGCGGATGTCGGGTTCCTTTGCGGCCCTGTCCTATCTGCCGAGCGTGCCAACCGATCGGGCCAAACAGCGCCAAGCGTTCCGGATTGATCCCAACCAAACCATTTTCCTCAGCGTGCCCACGGGACAAAAGGTCAGCATGGAAATGCTGCAAGCCCAAGTCCATGTGCTGCGCTATGTGCCCGATAGCATTCTGTTCTTCAAATCGCGGATTGGGGATTTGGAACTGATGCTGAGTCTCTATCACGAGGAATGCCGTCGCCAAGGCGTGAACCCCAATCGGGTGCGGATGTTGCCCCGCACCGCCAGCGAGGAAGAGCACCGGGCTGTGTATCAAATCACCGATGTGTTGCTGGATTCCTATCCCTACAGCGGCGCAACCCACAACCTGGAAGCCCTTTACTTCAACCAACCGATCGTGACCAGGGTGGGCGAGCAGTCCTTCTCTCGCTTGGGCTATTCCCTGATGCGGGCGGCGGGCCTCGACCAGGAGGGCATGGCCTGGACTTGGGATGAATATATTGAGTGGGGGGTGCGCTTAGGGCGCGATCGGGAGTTGTGCAATGCGGTGCGCCACAAGTTGCAACAGGCTAAAAATCCGGCCAATCCCGCCCCGCTTTGGAACCCCAAGGGCTTTGCGGCGGAAATGTACGGAATTTTGCAAGATTTACGCAGTAAGGCGGAATTTAGCCAGGTTTAAGGAGTTATGCTGCGGCTCTTTTGCTCCGCTGCCCGCTTGCTATCCTGAATTCTGGCCATTCAAAAGGCGCATTATTCAACATTACTCAAAAGGCGCATTCAGGCAGCGGCTAACCAGTTGATGGATTTTGTCAAAGGCAAAATCGTAAATTAGTTGGCCCAAATAATCAGACAACGGGGCCTGCTCTTCGGGAATGGTCTGGAGTAATTCGCGCATGGAATCTTCAGCGCAAAGGGCTGCGGCATGTTGTAACTGCATGAGCCAATCGCGGGGCATTTTGGCCAACAATTCTTGGCCCCGCTGGTGATGCCGAAGGCCTGAGAGTGCGTCAGCGCGATCGCCCAATTGATCGGGAAAGGAATCCATGAAATGGTCGGAAAAGGGATCCGGCCGCTGATTTAGCAGTTGATTCAATGGATCTAATGGATCTGGTGGATCTAATGAATCTGGAGGTTCTCGACTATCCAAAGCACCATTGAAGGGCGCAACCAATTCCGGGGAATGAGCCGGTTTTGTCAATGAAAAATCAGATTGATCCCTAGAGACCTGATGCAGCGGATCCGAGGAGCGATCGGCTTGCTGACAGTAATAGTCCAGTTTTTGGATCAGGATTTGATCGGAAATCGGCTTGCTTAAATAGTCATCACAGCCGACCGCGATCGCCTGATCTCGATCTTCCACCAACGCCTGGGCCGTGATGGCTAAAATTACCGTTGATCGCGAAGACTCCAACGCCCGAATTTGTTGAGTTGCCTGATAACCATCGCAACCGGGCATTCTTAAATCCATCAAAATTAAATGCGGATGCCAATCCTGCCACCGCTGCACCGCATCAGCCCCGTCCATGGCTTCCTGCACCACAAACCCCAATTGACTCAACAATTGCACTAACAACAGGCGATTATCTGGGCGATCGTCCACAACCAAAATGCGATAGCGCGATCGAATGGCTGCCAAACCGATCGTTGGTAATTCTGTTGGGTGATCGTTCGCCAGAGAGTCAGCCACAGTTCCCGATTCCCGGTGATTCAGCCTTGACGGAGACAACATTCTAGAACCCAGGCGATCGCCCCAGAAGGACGCGGGCGATCGAGCTGATTCAACGATCGTCGTTTGATTTTGAGGTGGCCCCCAAGGCTGATGTTCAGATTTTTTCCCAGGCGATCGGCCGGTACGCAGCGGCAAGGTAAACATGAACGTGCTCCCCAAACCAACGGCACTTTCTACCGTCAACACTCCACCCATTAACTGCACCAACTGTTGGCTAATTGTTAGGCCTAAACCAGTGCCTTCCGAGCTTTTTTTGCCGGCTGCCGATTGGGAAAAAGCATCAAAAATCGCTTTTAAATCCTCAGATTCAATCCCTACGCCCGTATCAATCACCTGAAACTGAAGATAGTCATGATTACAAAACTGCCCTTTATAGGACTCGTTCTGGCATGACTGAAACGTTGCAGCCTTGAAATCTGAATTCTCGGTTAATGCTGGGTCGCAAGCACCGGAATCAGCCGGCGATCGCCCCTCTGCCAAAGATGGATAGGGATAGACTTGAAACGTATTAACAATTAGGGTTGAAATTAAATCAACTCGAATCGCGATCGATCCTTGGGTGGTGAACTTTATCGCATTACCAACCAAGTTAAACAGGATTTGCTTCAGTTTTTTAGAATCTAAAATAATATATCGAGGAACTCTATCGCCAATTTCCAAAATGAGTTGATTTTCTCGCTTAAGAGCCTGTTGTTGAAAGGCAATTTGCAAGGAATAGAGAATTTCATAAAGATCTACCTCTTCTTCGTCAAGGGTAAATTGACCCGCTTCAATTTTAGAAAGATCCAGAATATCATTAATGAGCATTAATAAATGAGTACCACTATTCTGAATTAAATTCATATATTCGCGATGGCTTTCTGATAAATGAATATCGCGGTTGATGAGTTGCGAAAATCCCAAGATAATATTTAAAGGTGTTCTGAGTTCATGGCTCATATTTGCTAGAAATAGACTTTTTGCCCGATTAGCCGCCTCAGCCTTATCCTTCGCTTCCTGAAGTTGCAGTTCGGCCAGCTTGCGATCGGTAATGTCGCGAGCTGCCGCATAAATCACCGAGTTAACCGGCACGGAGCGCCATTCAATCCAACGATAGGAACCGTCTTGGCAACGATAGCGGTTCACAAATCCATGAAGCTCCTTTTGATTAACCAGTTCATTCAAAGCCAGCATAGTTTCTTCAACATCGTCTGGATGAACATAGTCCATAAACCGCGATCCCTCCAATTCTTCTAAGGGATAGCCCAGAATTTTAGACCACTGTAAATTCAAGCGTTGGAAGCGCCCGCTAATATCCGCAATACATAGTAAATCCAGTGCCACCGAAAAGAATTGATCGAGTTCTTCCGTTGTTTTAGCCAAGGCGTTGGCGATCGCCTTTTGATCTGTAATATCTTGAACAACCCCATGCCAAACGATTTCTTGGTTTCCACGAAGCTCTGGGCGTGAATTGGCTTGCAACCACTTCACCTTGCCAGAAGGTGTAATAATTCGCCATTCATGACGGAAGTTCTGTAAATTTCGGCTGGACCATTCCACAGCCTGGATATAGTTTTCTTGATCATCCGGGTGAATTTGATTAAAAGTAATCATGGGATTTTGGATCGCTGCACTGAGAGGAACTTCATGAATTTCCTCAAAAGCAGCGCTAAGATATTCATACTCCACCGGTTTCCCCGGTTCTTCCACCACGGAATAGATCACCACAGGAGACACACTAGAAAGCCGTACTAGCCGACTTTCACTTTCATTCAAGGCATCTTGAGCAATCTTGCGATCGGTAATATCAATTGCAACGCCATACCAAGCAATTTCGCCATTTTCTCGCCGCTTTGGGCTAGCACTTCCCTGCAACCATTTCACCTTCCCCGATGGATTAATGACGCGCCATTCATGCTCAAAGGGTCGTAAGTTTTCAAGGCTGCGTTCAACGGCTTGGTTATAAGCTGCTTGGTCATCGGGGTGGATGCGATCGAGCAGAATATTGGCATCCTGAAGAATCGTCGCTACGGGAATTTCATGAATGGTTTCAGCCGCCCGACTGATGTGCTCAAAATAAAAGGAACCATCCAGGCGACGCACCAAAATATAGATATTAGCCGGTGAAGAATCGGAAATATCGAGAAATCTTGATTCACTTTGCTTCAGGGCAACTTCTGTTAGCTTGCGATCAGTGACATCAATGGCGGTAATTGTCACGTGCCAACAATCTCCTAACAAATCCCAAACGGCATTATTCGTTTGGGAAATCCACCGAATCTTCCTTTGGTGATCATGAATCCGATATTCATAAGTTCCCGTTCTTTCATGAAAAATATCTTCAATAATTTGATCTTGAATGTTTTGCAAATCTTCCGGCTCAATATCTTGCATCCAAAGATTTTGATTGGCTAATAGCTCTTCGCAGGTATAGCCAAATAAGGTTTCACAACCGGCAGAAACACGATCAATTTTCCAGGTGTGATTCTTAAAAAACCGCAGACTCACGATTCCCGCGATCGCGCTGTTTAAAATGTCCTTTGCTTGGGCCTCCGATGTTTTGAGGGCCCACTCTAGCTGCTTGCGCTCTGTAATATCTGCAATGATTCCGGTAACTTGAATAATTTCTTGCTGTGCATTCAGAATCGGCTTGCCTTTAATTTGAATGTAACGGGAATTGCCCTTAGCCGTGATGATTCGTAAATCAGCATCAAAAGCCCGATGAGCAATCATTGAATCAATGACATCTTGCTGAAATCGTTCTCGATAGGCCGGATGGATGAGGTTGATTAGTTGCTGAGCTTTTAAACCCTTGGTGGGTTTGTCAAGTTCACAAATTCGATAAATTTCTGGTGACCAAACGATCGCCCGCTGGGCCACATTCAGCTCCCAATGGCCCACATGGGCAATTCTTTGGGCTTCTAAAAGACGGGCTTGGCTTTTTTGTAAGGCGGCGGTTTTTTCTTCAACCTTTAATTGCAGGGTTTTTTCATAATCTGCCTGGGCTTGTCGAGATTTTTTCAGTGCTTTCAGAACTTTTTGAATGGAAAGATTGAGCAGATCAAATTCCAAAATCTGGACATTTTCAATTGGCTGTAATTCTTGGGTGTGGTGATCATGGTTGAGAGCCTTGGTCGCCACTCGCAACCATTGGAGCGATCGACTAATTCGATAGCCAGTCCAAATTCCTGTGGCTACTGCTCCCAACAAAGCCAACAGGCAAAGCAAGATTGTGCGGTAAATATTGCTATGGATTTGATCCATAAATGCCGACTGGGGCAGCACAATCACCGTGAACCAGTTCAGCTCGCCTCGGATAGGAATAATTTGTACAAAATAGTTTTGCTCTTGAATTTGAATTGTTAGCTTAAGCTTTGTTTGAATTTGTTCTAGATTAATTTTGTTGTTTCTAATAATTTGTGCCGTTTTTGAAATTAAACTATCCTTGCTTTGAGTGGCATCCAATCGCCGATTATGGTGTTGAGTATTTTGGGCTAATATTTTTCGAGGACTGGCATCAAAGGGCAATTCATTGGCAGAGCTGGCCACCAACAGCCCGTTGGGTTCCATTACAAAAATTTGCCCCTGACCATTGGTGTTAATGGACTGGAGGAAGTCTCCAAATTGCTGTAAGTAAAAACTCGCTCCTAAAACTCCTTGAAACCGACCCGACTGGTCATAAAAAGGCACAGTCCGAATCAAGTGCAAGATGGGATTTTGCTTGCCCTTAGATAGACTAATTCCCATCGTCCAAAGACCAGCAGGGTTGCGCTGAGCTTTCAAGTACCAAGGATCGTGGGGTGGATCGCGATGGGGATAATAATCACGGCGAACTTCGAGCAAAACGCGCTGCTGACCCTGACGATTTGCCCAATAGCGGAGGAGCGATCGATCGGGTGAGGCAGCTTGCAACCGACGAATAATCAGCGCATTTGGATCCGGACGCTCAACGGCTAGAAAATCGCCCGCTTCATTAGACAGGGCCAAAGTACTCAGTTTAGGAAATAGCTTAAGCTGTTCAATAAAAAATGACTCAAGCTCGTCTAGGCCTAGGCTATTCAAGTGACCTTTGCGGATCAAAAAAGCATTGTTCTGAGTTGTGATTTTAGGAATCGATAGGTAATGATCTAAATCCTGCTGAACTTGGTTTGCTTTATTGTCTAGCAGCCGATCGACCAAAGATTCAACAGCATCGCTGCCACTGCGATAGGACAAATATCCCACCAAGCCCACCACGATTCCCACTTGCAGCACAAAGGGAACCGTAATGACGTAATTGAGGGGAAGTTTATGTGTTGCAATTCGCCGAGCCAGCCTTTTCAGATACCCGGGAAAACTGACCTGCTGTAGAGACCCGAAATTCATAAGTACCCAAAATAAGACCCAGAGTTAGAAGGGGGGCGCTGGTGTCCCGGGAAATGTCGCATGGGTCTAACCAGCTTTTGCAGGAAGCTTTTGCAGGAATTAATCCCACCATAACTCTGATAACAAGCAAAAGCGCCCTCCTTTTTAGCAAGGAAAGCGCCCTAATTTAGCGATGTATGAAGCCTGCCGCGCTCCGGCGTAAATGCACGGGAACTCTTTAGAAACTGACTTTCCCTGGCAGAATTACTCCAGTCCAAGGCTTCAGACAAGCTTGTTTTAGTTTTGATTTTGGCTAGTGTTGGCTTTGCTGTTTTACGAATCCCTGGTGTTAAGGAACGATCAACACCGGACAGGGAGACAAGTCAATGACGCGATGGGCAGTGCTTTCGGCGGCTCCTTCGGTGGTTAGACCCATGCCCCGGCTGCCCATGACGACCAGGCTGGCTTCCACTTCATCGGCCACATCACAGATGGTGAACGCAGGCATTCCCTCGCGCTCAATCACTTCGGCTTCGAGGCCCCGCTCAGCAAACATGGCTTTAGCCCGGCTGAGGAGGGTTTCAGCCGCTTCAATGGCCCCTTCATCGGGGCCGGGAACGACCGACAGAATGACTAATCGACTGTTGTGCAGTTGCGCCAGTTGGGCAACGGTTTCGGCCGCCTCACGAGATTCGGGCGATCGATCGATCGGAAAAAGAATCGTCTCGAACATCTTTAGGGGAAAATATTCACCGCGTGAACTTCCGCGAAAACTCCCGCGCGAATTTCCGCGAGACGCATTGAAAGGAGGTTTTTATCGTGTCAAAGAAAACTGTAGCAAATTTGTCGGCGGCTGATGTAGCTGGCAAGCGCGTCCTTGTGCGCGTTGATTTCAACGTACCTCTCGACGATGCTGGCAAAATCACCGACGACACCCGGGTTCGGGCCGCCCTGCCCACAATCCAAGACCTGACCGGCAAAGGCGCGAAGGTCATCCTGGCCAGCCACTTCGGCCGTCCTAAGGGTAAGGTTGTTGATTCGATGCGTCTCACGCCCGTGGCCGTGCGCCTGTCGGAACTGCTGGGCAAACCGGTAGTTAAAACCGACGACTGCATTGGCGACGAGGCAGCAGCAACGGTTGCAGCCATGAACGATGGCGATGTGGTGCTGCTGGAAAACGTGCGGTTCTACGCGGAAGAGGAAGCAAACGATCCTGAGTTCTCGAAGAAGCTGGCTTCACTGGCTGATTTGTACGTGAACGATGCGTTCGGTACGGCTCACCGGGCCCATGCCTCCACCGAAGGCGTGACCAAGTTCCTCAGCCCCTCCGTTGCGGGTTACCTGATCGAAAAGGAACTGCAATACCTGCAAGCGGCGATCGAAAGCCCCAAGCGCCCTCTAGCGGCAATTGTGGGTGGCTCGAAGGTATCGAGCAAAATCACCGTGATCGAAACCCTGCTGGACAAGGTGGACAAGCTGTTCATCGGCGGCGGCATGATCTTCACCTTCTACAAAGCACGCGGCTTGTCCGTGGGCAAGTCGTTGGTGGAAGACGACAAGCTGGATCTGGCCTCCGCTCTGGAAGCGAAAGCCAAGGACAAGGGCGTGGAACTGTTGTTGCCGACCGATGTGGTGTTGGCTGATAACTTTGCGCCCGATGCCAACAGCCAAACCGTCAGCGTGGATGCCATTCCCGATGGCTGGATGGGTCTGGACATTGGCCCCGACTCGGTGGCGGCGTTCCAAAAGGCGCTGGCAACCTGCCAATCGGTGATCTGGAACGGGCCCATGGGCGTGTTCGAGTTCGACAAGTTCGCGGCTGGCACCAAGGCGATCGCGGAAACCTTGGCGACCCTGACTCCGAAGGGCGTGACCACAATTATTGGTGGTGGCGACTCGGTGGCAGCGGTGGAAAAGGTGGGTGTGGCTGACCAAATGAGCCACATTTCGACCGGTGGCGGTGCAAGCTTGGAGTTGCTGGAAGGCAAAGTACTGCCCGGGATTGCGGCATTGGATGAAGCCTAAATCTCAGGCTAGGATCCATTAACCGCTGAAGATTGCGGGAATCCCTGAAGATCGCAGGAACAAGGGGCTTAAGCCCCTTGCCTTGCAATCCTCATCCCTTGCCTTGCAATCTTCATATGGACTCTGGGGGCACACCATCGTTGCAATCCTCCTGCGGGAGAGCACGACGGTGCGTCCCCAACCGGGTTTCCGCTTTCCTGCTTGGGGTTTTTGGAATGACTCTTGAGTTTGAATAACTTGAGTCTGAATAACTTAAGTTTGAATAGATTTAAGCCGTTAAGTTTGAGCCATGAAATTTAGCGAATTATTAAAGCAGTTAGAAAAGCTGAGCGATCGCCCCTTCGATCAATTTTCCTTGGCGGATGATCCTGAACTGACAACGATCGCCCCGATCGCCCAGGCCCAGGGCGGTCAGTTGACCTATTTGGAAGGCGATAAATTTGCGGACTGCTTGGAAAGCACCCGAGCCGCCGTGATTTTGCCCAACCGTCCTGAGCTAATTAGCCAAGCTCGCGAGCTGGGGTTGGCCTGGGTGGCGGTGCAAGATCCCAAAATGCTATTTGCCGTGGCGGTGCGGCTGTTCTATCAACCCTTTAAACCCAAGCCGGGGATTCACCCCAGCGCCTGGATTGATCCGACTGTGCAACTGGGTCAGGAGGTGTCGATCGGGCCCCATGTGGCGATTTATGAGGGGGTGACGATCGGGGATCGGGTTTGCCTGATGGCCAATGTGGTGATTTATGGGGGTGCGTCGATCGGGGCCGATTCCTGGCTCCATGCCAACTGCACCATCCACGAGCGATCGATCATTGGGCAACATTGCATCATCCACAGTGGCGCAGTCATTGGCGATGAAGGATTTGGCTTTGTGCCAACGGCCCAAGGCTGGCAAAAGCTGGATCAAACCGGGCGCGTTGTGCTCGAAGACGGTGTGGATGTGGGAGTCAACAGCACGATCGATCGGCCAGCTATGGGCGAAACCCGCATTGGCCGGGGCACAAAGCTTGACAACATGGTTCACATTGGCCATGGCTGCCAACTGGGCGAAGGCTGCGCGATCGCGGCCCAAGCGGGCTTGGCAGGGGGCGTGGAATTGGGCAAAGGGGTGATTCTGGCCGGGCAAGTGGGCGTGGCCAACAACGTCAAAATGGGCGATCGGGCGATCGCCTCCTCCAAGTCCGGTTTGCACAGTGACGTACCGGCCGGTGAGATTGTCTCCGGCTACCCAGCCATTTCCAACAGTCAATGGCTCAAAACTTCTGCCATCTATCGCCGCTTGCCCGAAATGCACAAGCTGCTGCGACAGATTCAATCCCACTTGGGCCTCAAGGACTAGAGGGAAAGGCTAGATGATTGGGAGCAGTCTTCAGTGAAATTTCTTCAGTGAAATTTCCTATTCCGTCGGCCCACAATCAATCACCCCAAGCTTCCGTATTCAGAGGACGAATTAGACGGCTTTGAATCAAATGTTCAACGGCCCGCTCGATCGCGTCCAGCGCATAGCCCGTGTTCACTTGAATCAAATCCAACGTGGCTGCAAAACCCTTTCGATCGCACTGTTGAATAACACGTAAAACATCCTGCTCGATGGATGTTAGCTCCTGGGGAGCAAGGTGCATTGAAGATGCTCTAGACATACCAAACCCTCCGACAACGTAGCAGTTCGGTGGCAGATCTGTGGCGAGGAACTGGTATTTTCACCGACTCCATGGAGACCAATCCAGGAATTTATCTAGAAATTCATCCAGGAATCAACTCAGGAATTTATCCAGGAATTCATCCAGAAATCAAAAAAGTCGGTGAATGAACCCATGGCAAAATGAATCGACTATGGTGCTCATCCAAGAAAAAACCAGAACGAAGGAAAGCCCACCTGAAAAAGCCACAGGAAAAGAGACTATCCTTCTGAACTCTACTGTCTTTTAGAGAGCTTGACGGCGATTTCCGGACAATGTTCTATTTTGGTTACGTAATTTTACGTAGGACAGTGCTATCGCCCCGATCGCAGGTGGTAGACTTCCTCGGCCACGCGCTTCAGGCGACGGAGCTGGGCTTGCATGTCGCCTTGCACCCACCCGGCCGCCACCCGATCGAACCCCCAGCGAACAAGGGGATTGGGGATCACGAACTCAAACCGATTGATTAACTGAGTGCCGGATCCATCGGGAATACATTCCCAAGAGTCGCGCCCCACAAAAAAGCCAGAAAAAGCCCAAACAATTTTGCCAGGCGATCGCTCTGCCACCGTGCATTGCAACGCCGGTTCCAGCAGGGGAATTTGCAACACAAATCGGGTGCGATCGCCCAAATCAGTTCCCCAGCGATCGCCCACGGGATCACAGCGCAGGGCTGGGTTCAGCCACCGATGCATCAGCTCGCGATCGGTAAAGCACCACTCAACCGCCGTGGCACTAGCCTGAATCGCGATCGACTGTTCATAAACTCGCGGCACAACCGATTTACCTTGGCCACGAGCCAGTTGAGTTCGAGTTGTAAAAAGACGGGAAGACATGCCAGGGGCCAAGGAAAAGTAAAAATGGGCGGCTGTATTTCTAGAAGTTTCTAGAAGTTGCTAGAGGGATTGAGGGACTTCTAGACCTGTGGGGGTGTTTGAAACGTACCTTTTGGCATGGGCCAAGCACGAATCGTCATGGGGGCAAGGGGCTTAAGCCCCTTGTCTGCGTTGATCACTGGGGCGCACAGAGGATCAACTTGGGAGGGTCAATTTGGGCTGTTCAGACATCCTCTGTTCAGACATTCTCTGGGGTTTTCGAGACTGCTGAGCATGACCAACATTCACGGCCGGTTCCCCCGTCCTAATTGGCAACTGACGCACCATGACTGCGAGGATCCGTTGCCGCCGATTTTTGGGCCGCGTCTCCAGACAACGGAGCATCAAACTCGGAGGTTTGACCTTCGTTTACCTTCGCATAGGGCAAGATGGCGGTTCCATCAGCCAAGGCCGCCAAATTCGCCGCCATGATTGATTTCGGCTGCTCCCCGATCGCCTGGGCCAACTCCTGACCCTGGGCATTCAAAAAGACAAAGTGCGGAATTCCATCCACTCGATAGCTCAGAATTTCGGGTAGCCATTTGGTGTTATCCACATTCAGCATCGAGAAATTGACCCGATCGCCATAGTCCTGCTTCAACTCCCGCAAATCATTCGCCATGGCCTGGCAACTGGTACACCAATCTGCATAGAACTCCAGCACCGTCGGCCTGCCATTGACGATCGCCTGATCCAACGGCACAGAATCACGCGCCAGCCGTTCCAGAATGTTGCTGTTGGGTTCCGTGCGTAGCCCTAAAAACAACACCACCCCCAACAACGCCGCCACAATGGCCACCACCAAATTTGGCAGACGACTACCGGCCGCGGCAGCTCCGGGGATCACGGTTGAGGGCTGGGAAGTCGGTTCAGGAGAAAGCTGGCTCATGGCAGAATGGCAAGACAAGAGGGCAAAGCGGAATGGCGGCTCAGTTCTGGTGCTAGGCTAGCGATACAGTCCTCAAGAGCCAAGGACGATCGGGCCCGAACTTTTTTTGGTTATTCGTTTTTGGTTCCCCGTGGCTGGTGCTCCAGAATTTTCGGCGCAGGTTGGGCCGATCGCCCAAATCTCGCAACTCCGAAACCAACGGGATCGCCCCCACGACCCCAATCACGACCGCTTTCGGTAATTGGCGCTTCGGTCAGTGTTCTAGGGTTAACAGTATTCTGCAAAGGCTATTTTGATTGTAACAACTTCGTTACATGTCTTCATAGGCTTGTTGAATCGCCGCTGGATGGGCCGCTCGCTATTTAGGATTTAGGGGGGCATTGGTCGGTGAAGGCTCGATCGGCCTGTCCGCCGGCCCGAGCGCTGTGGTTTTCCCTATATTGATCTGAATCGATCTGAACTAATCTGAACCAATTTGAACTAAGCCGAATTAACCTAAGTTGACCTGAATTGACCCGATTGCCCTGGTTCCCCCGATCGTTCGCTGGCGGTGATTTGTTTTGAAAAAGCGCGTCACACTCACCTTTCCGAAACATGCGGTGCAAATGCCAATCACCTATCGATTGGCGAAAGAATTTAATGTGGCTGCCAACATCATTCGAGCGCAAGTGGCCCCCGATCGCGTTGGAAAATTAGTCGTTGAACTCATTGGCGACATTGACCAAATGGACGCGGCCATGGAGTGGATGGAATCCCTCGATATTGATGTTTCTTCTGCCAATCGAGAAATCTCGATCGATGAAGCAAGCTGTGTCCATTGCGGTCTTTGTACGGGGGTTTGTCCCACGGGGGCGTTGTCGCTGCACCCAGAAACTTTCCGCCTAGAATTTGCTCGATCGCGCTGTGTAGTTTGCGAGCAATGTGTTCCCACCTGCCCGGTTCAAGCCATTTCCACTAGCTTTTAACTTCTCCGATTTCCTAAAATTCATTAGCCTCTCAATTACGCATTGATTTTCCCGGGAAATTGCCTTTTTTACAGACAAAACCTTGTAGTTGAAGAGGAAACAAGGTTCCATGCGCTTATACAACAACTACACCGGACTATCGCTATTCATCCTGGCGTTGGTTTACTTAGCCTTGAGTTGGGTGGCGTTGCTGGCTGTGCCCCGGCCCCCCTCGCTGGTAGAGGTGGCGGGAGTGGCTTTGTTGGTGGCCGTGGCTTTGGCGGCCCTGTTTACCTTTAAGTTGCCTTGGCCAGAGTTTGGGCGTTTTTCTTGGTTTCAAACGGCCACCAAGTCTTTCGGGGGCGCAATTTTGGCAGCGATGGGCGTGGTGATTGTGCTGTCGCGGTTGGACATTACAACGGATGTGATGTTGTTGTTGGCGGCGGAATTTTTGGCCAAGGTGGAATTGCGGGTGGCGGGCCGATCGCGCTGGCAATCGTTTTGGCAAATGTTGGCGGCCAGTGCTGTGGGCATCGGGAGCGCGATCGGGCTGGCCCCTTGGTTTTTGATGTCGCGGGTCAGCGAGTAGCTCATTCACCGAATGCTTTACTGAGCAGTTTGTTGAGCAATTCATTGAGCAATTTACTGGGCAATTAACCGGGCAAAGCCCCCTGAGTAACCCCTATTGGGCAACCCATCATCATGACTCAGCCTCAGACTTCAGAATCGGGATGGTCACGGGTGGTGCTGGTGACGGGGCCGGCGCGATCGGGCAAGAGTGAGTGGGCGGAACGGTTGGCCGCGGCCTCGGGGCGATCGGTCATCTATGTGGCTACCTCGTACTTGGATCCCCAGGATCAAGAGTGGGCCGATCGTGTGGCCCAACACCGCCAGCGCCGCCCGGAAACTTGGCAAAATTGGGAAGTGCCGCTGGAGCTGGCCGCAGCCCTGGGTCAAGCACCCGCCGATAGTTGTTTGTTGGTGGATTCACTGGGAACTTGGGTGGCCAACTGGCTCGATCGCCCCGATCCCGAATGGCAACAAACCTGTGAATCGCTGTTGGCCACCTGTGCTGCCTTGCCAGCCATGTGTATTTTTGTGGCCGAAGAAACGGGCTGGGGTGTGGTTCCGGCCTTCCCCGCTGGTCGCCTGTTTCGCGATCGCCTCGGCAAACTCGTGCGGGAATTGGGCAGTCGATCCGATGCCTGTTATTTGGTCACAGCGGGCTTTGCAGTGAATTTACGGGCGATCGGTCAATCCTTAACAACTGGATAAAAACTGTTTAATTTCCTTAAATATTGTCCAAAAATTGTCCAAAACTTTAATCTAAGCTCAAGATTCTTTGTCGGTGACTCCTCTAACCTTAGCTTAGGATCGAAAGCAGGATAGTTAGTAACTCAATTTTCCATTCAAGCTTTTCGGTTAACCTGTTTTCATGCGAGCTGTTCACTCAGGTTTCCCCCAATTATTTCTTTAGACGTTTCTCCGAATACCCTCCAGATATTTCCCTAGGCAGTCTCCCAGTTATTGTCTTAATCCAGAAGCTGGCGCTTGGGAAATGAACCCGCAATCTGGAGTTTTAGTTTGCTTTTTAAAGCCAGTTTTGAACTGATTTTTAGTCAAGTTTCTCAACCTGGTTTTGTTTAGCGAAGCTAGCTCTAATCCCAAATCCTGGCCATCAGTGCTTTAACCTTTGGCCCTCGCCCCCGGACTCCACACCAAAATGGCTCCTGAAGAACGCGTCAAACAATATCTTGCTCTTTGGTTGCAGTTGGGTAAGCAAGTGGTGTGCGGTCACGACGATCGCTTGCTCGGGACTCGCCGCACCATTGACGGTGAAGCTTACTCCGCAGAATTTGAGCAACTTTGGCGGCAAATTCTCGAAAAACCCCAGATGTATCACCTGGCGGGCACGGTCTGTTCCATGAAAGATTTATTGTCGGGACATTGGAGCTTGCTGCCCTGCGCGCGGTGTAGTTTGCTCTATCCCATCAATGACAGCTACTTGGAAGCGGGGCCCTGTCCCTGTCAGGATTTGGCCTCTTGGCCCGATGATGGGCCGCCGCCACGGGGGCCCGTCTGTGTGCAGGATTATTTGGATCAAATTCGGCTACGGCTGTCTCGCCAAAAGTTGATCCCCACACCGCCCAACGAGGAAACGACCGGGGGCGAGGCTCGCGAGTCAGATATTTGTAGTTTGCATGGGGGCGGCTTGCATGGGGGGCGATCGGAACATTCCCTGCCCTAGGAGGGGTTGATCTGAGCTACAGACTGCTGACCAGAGACTGCTAATCACTAGGCGATCGATCGGGTCGATCGGCATTGGTCTTAAGGGCGGAATGGGCTTCTGGCGGGCTGGGCTGTCCGGGTTGGGTTGCCATCTGGGTTATACTGATCAATCGCGCTCTCAATCGGTCATCGATCGCCCGCTGAAGGATCGCCCGCCTAAGCCGACCGTCATGGCCGATGCTGCCAACGGGCCATTGCCTGGAGAGGCATCTTTTGGGTTGGAGTTGTGGTGAATCTTATCCTGATCGCTTGATGGGCCGGGATCAACACAACCGCTAAGTTTTACCTTTTCGTCCTGCTTGGAGAACGTCATGTCCCGTGTTTGCCAACTGACCGGCAAAAAGGCGAACAACGCCTACGCCATTTCCCACTCGCACCGCCGCACCAAAAAGCTCCAAGAAGTTAACCTGCAATGGAAGCGAATTTGGTGGCCCCAAGGTAATCGTTGGGTGCGGTTGCGTCTTTCGACCAAAGCTCTGAAAACCCTGAACACCAAGGGTCTGCAAGCATTTGCTAAGGAAGCTGGCATTGATTTGAATAAGTGCTAATTCTGAATTAAGTGCTAATCCCATACAAAAATTCAGCACTGAAAATTCAGCACTGAGCTGTTTAATTAATCCCGCCCAATTTGTCCTATGTGGCAGCTTTTGTTGGGTGGGTTTTTTTATCTTTTATTCTTTTATTTCTTATCTTTTATTTTTCATTGTGGAATCTAGAAAATCTAGGAAATCTAGAAAATCTAGGAAATTTAGCGAATTTGGGGATTTTGAAAGTTGCCACAGTCAGCCCAATCCTTGGTTTTGTTGGGGGGCGGCCACAGCCACGCGATCGCTCTGCGACGGTTGATCCAAAAACCCCTGCCCAGCGGCGCGATCGACTCGGTGACCCTGATCAGCGAAGCACCCCAAGCACCTTACTCGGGCATGGTTCCCGGCCACGTGGCGGGGGTCTATGGCCGGGAAGACTGTTTTATTGATTTGCGGGCCCTGTGCGATCGGGCGGGGGTGGCGTTGCGGGTCGATCGCGCTGTGGGGTTGAATTTGGGCGATCGACAAGTGCAACTAGCCAGCGGAGAGACGGTTGAATTTCGCTGGCTCTCGGTTAATTTGGGCAGCACGCCCCTGGTTCCCCCGGGTGTTCAACCTCTTCTGGGGCGATCGATTATTGCCGCGAAGCCGATCCAAGCCCTGTTGGCCAACTGGGATGCGCTATTGTCGGCCTTGCCCCAATGGGGATCCAGGCCGCTGCGGTTGGTGGTGGTGGGGGGCGGCGCGGGTGGTGTTGAGCTAGCCTTGGCGGCCCAGCGACGTTTGCAACCCCTGGTGGGCGATCGCCTGTCGATTACTTTGATTCAGCGAGAGGCAAAACTCCTGCCCCATTTGGCCCCGGCAGTGGGCGATCGAGTGGCCCAGGTGCTGCAAACCCAGGGAATTGAGCTGGTTTTGAGTGAAACCATCACCCACGCCACCCTTGTAGGCACAGATACCCAGTTGCGGGCCGCCTCGGGGCAACTGTTTTGGGGCGATCGGGTGCTGTGGGCCACCCAAGCCGCAGCGGCCCCTTGGTTGGCGGCCACCGGCCTCGCCACGGATCCCCAGGGATTCATTGCGGTTAATCGCTATCTGCAATCCTGCTCCCATCCCCAGGTCTTTGCGGCGGGAGATGTGGCGACGATGGTGGAACAGCCACGCCCCAAAGCCGGCGTGTTTGCGGTGCGTCAAGGCCGCCCCCTGGCTGACAACTTGCGAGCAGCCATTTTGGGCCAACCGCTGAAACCTTTCAAAGCCCAAAAGCAATTTCTCAGCCTTATTAACTTAGCCAATGGCCAGGCGATCGCTACCCGTGGCCGTTGGGCTTTTACGGGGGCTTGGGCTTGGGTTTGGAAAGACTATCTCGATCGGAAATTTATGCGGCAATTTCAACGGCTTTAAAGGCAGTATTTTCAGAGTTTCCATCCCAATTCTCAAAATTAGCTATCCCGTAAACATTGCGCATCTAACAACACCCAGGTTTGATCTTGCAACACTGCACAATCACTCATGAGGGATTGCACGAGAGGTGTTTGTCCCTGCCTCAGGGTTTGCAGCGCTGGTTCACTAGCCTCTGGATATTGCTCTAGCCAAGAATCTTTGAGGTAATTTTCTGAAAAAGCGGCTCGATCGATCAGCCAAAATGAGATGTGATATCGGGCCAGAAAGAATTTCACAGATTGGGCATGGGTGCTGTATTGGGCTTCAATGGTTCGTAAAATTCGTTCCCGAAACAGACGGTAATATCCCAAGTGGTAGGGCACGGCATATTCTTTGCCCGTGAGGATTGAACGTCCGGCAAAGGTGGGAATATCATCCCCAATACTGCTCAGGGAAGCAATTTTGATATCCGTTGGTTGCCCCTGAAGGAATTGATAGAGCTTGACGGCACGACCCGTTTGGTAACTATTTGCTGGGAAAGTGGGAACCAACAGCGGATATCCCAACACCAGCACAATTAAAATCATGCTGAAGCTTCTGGAAAGATAGACTTTCCAGCGAAGGGATTTCGGTTTTGGTCGAATGGCTTGCGAAATTGGGGCATTGAAAAGCGGGGGCAAGGAATAAACCGCAGAAGAATCAAAATTTGGAATTAATCGCCCGGCCCAGCGCTGGAGAGCTTCCCAAACAATCACAAGGCTAATGGCCGCCGCGATCGCGATTATGATTCGGAAGCTGTGCCCCGTGTAGCGACTGGGCAAGTGGAGCCGAAATAGCAATCCATGGGCCAACAAAAACCACCCGATCGAAGCCAAGCCCAATTGCCATAAATTGTTGACCTCCGGCGTAATTCGGTGACCGAGGGGAAATCGCGCTTGAATACCTTTGAGCTGCGAAAGAGAAAGTTGAAAAAGAGGTAAAGCAAAGCCAAAAATTAAAGTGACTGGCGTAAGGAGCGATCGGGGAATGAGATTAGTGCCACGACCGAAAAACCAGTAATCAATCCAGTCACGATCAAAAATATTCGTGCGTCCTCCATCCAGAAATTCCGGCATGGTGCGGGCAATTTTTTCAGAAACCACCGGCCCAAAATCCTGCCCTAAAAAGAGCACCGGCAACAGCACCAGAAACAGGCTGCCCAAAGCACCAATATATAAAAATAGTTGTTGGCGTTCCGCATCAATGAGGCGGCTTTGAATTGCCAAAACTAGATCTGATTTCTGTAATGCCAAGTCTTCTGCCACTTTCAAGTCCGAAGGATTGCGAATTGTCCAAGCGGCTGACAACCAGGCGCGTTCCAGCTTTTGATAGCCCACCCAAGCAAGTTTCAGCGAGATTAAACCGCCAGAAACCAAGGCATAGGTTGGACAAATTAACCCCTGAAGGGCAATGGAACTCCACAACAGTTGAGGCGACTTGCGAGCTAATCCATCCAAAACTGCTAAAAAGAGCGGAAAAGCAAAAGCACGCGACGTACCAGAAACTAGGTCATCTTTTAGCCAAAGACTTTGGTTGAGCAAGACGGTTGCTAAAAAACCAGCTACCGGAACTGGGAAAATGGCAAAAGTGACCCGATAGGTAAAGAAGGTGATGATCAGTCCAAGAATGGGCGGCAGAAGTTTATTAAAAATTAGGGGATTGATTTGGAAGAAAGCGGCCAGTTGATAGAGTTTGGTGTAGCCGATCGGGGCGATCGATTCAAAATAATCGGCAATCAGATCATTGTGAAAAAGGCTAGGATTTAAAAATCGCTGCATCCAAAACACATGCTGGCGAGCATCATCTTGCACCACAAATTCACCGCTGAATCCTTGATGCAGAGACAGGCCACCGTAGAGCGCCGCGATCGCGAGACTCCACAACAAGGGCCAGGGCGATCGCCCCGATCGATCAAAACAAATTTGCATGAGGCGATCGCGCCAGTTCCGCCCTTGGGAATGGTTTACGGAATTGCTCACGGCATCAACCCAAATTGATTTTTTGATAGCTTGTCAATTGATCGATCGCCAGTTGATTGGTAACCGATCATCAATGGACAAGTAATATGATTCTACTGAATTTTCAGAGAACCTAGCTCAGCAAGACTAACAGGACAAGAATCAAGGCTCCCAAGCACAAAATTAGGAAGAAATCTATCGATCCAATTTTGTCAACCTCAGGATTCTGTAATTTACTTGCAGGAATTTATTTGCAATTGAACGCCAGGGCTACAGCAGTCCCAAAGTTCTGAGGCAGCGGTAGGTAATTTCCTTGCGAGCAGTTGCTTGGGCTGGCTCCGGAAGTTCCAAGTTTGTGGCAAAGAAATAGACCTGCTGATTTTGCTCTAAATAGCCCACATACCAGCCAATTTGGGGGGTTGCGCGCATGGCCCAGCCCGTTTTCGCCCTGACGGTATATTGCGCCGTTTGATCCATAATCATGATGTCTTTCACGATCGCGATCGAGCGTTCAGAAAAAGGCAACTGGTTCCAATAAAGACGCTGAAGAAACTGAATTTGTTCTTCGGGCGTGATCTTGAGCGGGCCCGACAGCCAAAATTGATCAATATTAGAGGGATCGCCAATGTTGCGATCGCCGTAATTTGCCCCAATTACCCCGGCTTTCATGCGTTCATAGCCGATACGCCGAGCCAAAATTTGGTAGAACCAGACGGCTGAAACCTTGAAGGCCTCGCGCATGTTCAAATCTTGGTTCCAACCGGGAAAGGGGCGCTGAATGCCATCCCAAGTGAACCGCACATCCTGATCGGGAATCACTTGGGCATCGAGAGAAATCAGCGAATTCAAAATCTTAAAAGTGGAAGCGGGAGAAAACGGCGTTTGGTTGCGCTTTGGGTTATGTTCATAAATTTGATTTTTCTGGGGATCGTAAATAATAATGGAGCCTTCAACTTTGAGATCTTGAAAATGTTGACCGAACTCAGGAACCACTCGCCGCTCAATCACAGGTTGTGGTTGCGATTTTGGGATCAATAATTTTGGTAGGAATCTTTGATCGGTCACCGACGGGTTAACTGGCTTTTCATTGGTTGTTGCTAAACCGGGCAAGGAAAAACTCAAACAGCAGAAACCCACAAGTGAACCAACCGCAATCAAAACTCGATCACCAATTTTAGAATTTAATCGGTTCCTTTGCTGGCTTTTTTCTGGATGATTGAATTTTTGATGATTAAATTGGCAATTTTTCATGATTTTTTCAATTTTTCTCATGATTTTATAATTAATCAAAATTCAAGATTGATCTAGATTGACCTAAGCCTTGATCAGATGACTCGAACTGGGTTTGCCGCCTCAGCATACCACCAATTTGATCCCCCTGAAGCCTGATCAAAGATGGTTTCAGGATTAAAATTTGAAAGTGAATGAAGTATCAAAAGATCTCAATTAACCATGAGTGATCATCACCCCAGTTTAGAAACTGAGACAACGCCAGCGGAAAAGCCCGATCGCCTGCAAAAAATTAAGGCCGCCAAGGATGCAGCCCGCGACAATCGAGCTGGAAATGAACGGGGATTATATTTGCTATTCACCGGTTTGGGCAAAGGCAAAACCAGCAGCGCCATGAACCTGGTCTATCGCCATTTAGCCCATGATTTACCCGTGGCGGTGGTGCAATTTGTGAAAAATAACGAGGCGTTTCCCGATGGCGATCGCCTGTTGCTCACCCGGTTGCAAAACTTGGGATTTCCGGTGCAAATGCACACCATGGGCGGCGGGTTCACCTGGGAAACCCAGGATCCCGATCGCGATCGGGCCATGGCGGCGGCTGCCTGGGAACAGGCCCTGATCTATATCCAAGATCCGCAGATTTCCCTTGTGGTACTTGATGAGTTGCACATTGCCCTCAAGCATCAGCAACTGGCCCTGGAACCGGTGCAAGCGGGAATTCAAAACCGGCCGCCCCATTGCCACGTGGCGAGCACGGGTCGCTATGCTCCTCAGGGGTTAATTGAAATGGCGGATTTGGTGACTGAAATGAACCGCATCAAACACCCGATCGCCCAGGGAATTCCTGCCCAGCAGGGCATTGAGTTTTAGTATTGAGTTTTGAAAAACCTCAGGGCGCAATCCTGCGCCCTGCATTCATCATAGGTTACGAATCCGGGGTGATTGCAATCTTGCTTGATATTTCTTAACCCAAAAGACAACGAACTCTGAAGATTCCCAGCCGTTTGCGAACCGTGCCTTTCGCCCCCGCCGATCGGGAAACTGTTTCAAGCGATCCGGTTGCCTGCCTTGGGGGACTGAATAGCCAATCTGCGATCGATAGCAGTGAAATTGGGTAAGTTTGGAAGAGGCTGAAGGTTGCTGAACGTTGCCGCTGAATGCTTGACCCTTCACCATGCCCCTTCGCCATCGCATCAATCAGGCGGACACCCCAGGCAAGACACCCCAACCGAGAACCTGGCCATGAACTGGGCAATTGAAACCCGTGGTTTAAGTAAACAGTTCGATCGCAAGCTGGCCGTCAATCAGGTGGATCTGAAAATTTCCCCTGGGGAAGTTTATGGGCTAATTGGCCCCAACGGAGCAGGCAAAACCACCCTGATTCGGATGTTGGCGGCCGTGGAGGAACCAACCCTTGGAAAAATTTTGATTGATGGTGAATATTTAACTGGTGAATCTCTCAGCAGTGAAGATCCCAATCGGCGCAGTCGGCGGGCAAAACTGAAACAGCGAATTGGCTTTTTACCGGACGATTTCCCGGTCTATGAAGATCTGACCGTTTGGGATTATTTGGACTATTTTGGGCGACTCTATGGCCTGCGGCGATCGCACCTGCGGCAGCGGCTTTATGAGGTGCTGGATTTGGTGCAACTGTTACCGAAGCGCGATAGCCCGATCGCCACCCTCTCGCGCGGCATGAAACAACGGTTGAGCCTAGCTCGCACCATCATTCACGAGCCAATTTTGCTCCTGTTGGATGAACCCGTTTCCGGCCTTGACCCGATCGCCCGTTTGGAATTTCGCAACCTGATGCGGATTCTGCAAGGGGCTGGCATGACCGTGCTGATTTCCTCCCATGTGCTCAGCGACTTGGCGGAACTTTGCACCGCGATCGGGGTGATGGAACTGGGACGGTTGGTGGCCAGCGCACCTCTGGAAACCCTTTACGCCCAATTTGCCCGCCACACCCTGGTGATCACAGCCCTCGATCGGCTCAATGATTTGCAAACGATCCTGAGAACCGACCCAAGGGCGATCGCCTGGGAATGTCATCCCACCACCGGCCGCATTACTGTGGACTTTCAGGGTGATGAAACCGACTGTGCCGACCTGCTCGGGGAAATGGTGCGGGCCCAAATTCCGATTGTGGAATTCCGGCGCGATCGAGAAAGCCTGGAGCAAATTTTCTTGAAACTGGGACACCAACAAGCCTCATGAACCCCCGCCCCTCAAGCTGGCTGAATCGCTTGCAAACCAGCCAACGATCGCTCAAAACTCAGCTCGATCGCTGGCTCGATCGGCTCGGAAACTGGAATCCCCAACTGCTGCGAGAACTGAAAGGCAACTGCACCTCGCGCAACTTGACCTTAGCCACCCTCAGTTCCCTGATTGCCCAAGCAGCCTTTTGGATGAGCTGGCAAAGGATCGCCGTTGAAACCGCCACCGTTTCCACCGAAACCGAAGGCATCCTGCGGTTTTATTGCACCGGCCAGGCCGATGAAGAACTGCGAGCTTGTGAATTGCTGTCGTCCGCAACCTTTGCGGTGAATTGGCCCCTGTGGTGGTTGGACCTGTTCTTTTGGCTGTCTTCAATTCTGGTGGGCCTGTTAGTGCTGGGTGGCACGCAAGCCCTGATCACCAACTGGCTTGAGGAAAGCAAACAGGGAACCCTCGACTTCATTCGCATGACCCCGGAACCCAGCCACCGGATCCTGTGGGGAAAACTCTTAGGTGCGCCGGCCCTGATCCATTGGGCGGTGCTGCTGGCCTTGCCCCTCCAAACCCTCGCCGGTCTGCAAGCGGGCCTGGGCCTCGGCGGTCTGTTGCTGGTGGATGGGGTGGCGGTGGCTTTTCTGGGTGCGCTTTATCTGTTGGGGTTGTTTTATGCCAGCGTCAGCGACAGCAAACAGGCCATATCAAGCTGGGCCTTTGGCATTCTGGGCCTCTTCCTGTTTGCCCCCGCCCTGACGATCGCCCGAGGGGTGATGATCCGAGGCACAATGGACACCCCCGTATCCCCTTCCTGGTTCTGGTTTGGTCAAGATTTAATCCTCCAGCCGCAGCTTTGCGCCGCCATCGCGATCGCGGGGTGTGCGGGGGTGGCGCTGACCTTTTGGCAAGCCGTGATCCGGCGTTTTCAGAACCCCGCCAACACCTTCATCACCAAAGTGCGAAGCTATTGGCTGACGATCGGGTTCAACCTGTTGGCCATGGGCTTTTTTATGCCCTGGAATCCCAACCACTTCCAAGGCTGGGCGGTGGTGGGCTTCTTTTGGCTGATCCAAATGTTCGCTTGGGTTGTGTTGCTGTTGCCGACGCGCCAAACCCTGTTGGATTGGGCCCGCTATCGCCATTTCCAAAGAACCCGAGACGCGCGATCGAGCCAACGGGCGATCGATGACTGGCTTTGGGGAGAAAACAGCCCGCCCCTGTTGGCCTTGCTGGTGAATGGTGGGTTGACGATCGCCCTTTGGTCGCCTTGGGCCCTGGCCTTTTGTTTCAATAGTTCCACCCAAGGCCTGTTGGTGTTGGTGGCGATCGGCTGCACCACGGGTTTGATGCTGCTCTATGGAGCGCTGGCTCAATGGGCCTTGCTGTGGCAGGTGCGCCGACCGGTCGCCTGGGCCGCGGGATTGGTGGGGGCGGCGATCGTCGGTTCGCTCTTGTTGGGTCTGATGATGCGATCGCGCGATGCGATCGGGTGGACAAATGCTTGGGACTGGGTTTGGCTCATGACCCCTGTGGCTCCGATGCTGATGGGGATTGTTTCTGATCCGCTTTCCCTGAGCATGGCGGGAGTGGCCTTTGCGATCAACGGCGTGGCGGCCGTGGGGGTCAGTTATGTGGCCCTGAACCAGCTCGATCGGTTGGGTCGATCGGAGTCGGCGGCATTGATTCAGGACGATCGCCCCCAAGTCTAGGAATTCAACAGGAATTCATACCCGCATGATTCATCAACAACTCAAGCGGGTTTCATCCATTTTTTCACTCAAGTCAAACCATGAAATATTTTGTACCGAACCTCAAGCTCAGTGCCGATCTACCGCCTCAAAATCAGTTAGAAGATAAGCTGGGGGGACTCCCTTGGGGCCTACCGCCAGAGCAGTATCCAATCTGTAGTCACTGTGGAAAAAGTCAGTCCCTTTTGGCACAACTGGTTCACCATCCAAAGCGACTAGATTTGGGGCGATCGGGTCGTGTGCTGCTCGTTTTTCAGTGCAATCACGACCCGGGCACATGCCCCACCTGGGAAGGGGGATCAGGAGCCAACGCCTGTCTAATTCTGGATCCGGAAGTATTGTCCGATCGGCTTGTGCCCATGCCAGCCGACTCACCGCCGCTAGAGCTAGAAGCCCGAATTACGACCTGGATTCCCAAAAAAGATGCGGTGACCAAGAATCAAAAACCAGCATTTTTTGATGATGATCAATATTGGGACTTGCCCGATGCTGCCACCGACAGTGTTGATTGTGTGACCAAGTTAGGTAGCGTTCCGGCATGGTTGCAAAGCCCGAGTGAGGGCCCTGGGGAAGGCTGGGTTTTTGTGGGTCAACTCAGTGATTCATATCAATTTTTAGAGCAGCCCACTAGTCCAATCGATATTTTTTGGGATGAAGCAGACAATACTTGGATTTGCGAGGGGCCGAACTTTGGTGATGGTGGCATTGGCTATATTTTTCTGCGATTTGGTGCTGACAAACCCGAAGGTTGGTTCTTTTGGCAATGTGGTTGAGGGTGGGCAGTTCATTTTGCTGTCGGAGCCGCAGAAAATAGCCTTGATCTGGCTGAATCAGTCAGTTTCCTGACTCATTCTTGAGAGTCGGTGGCTGGGGTTAGGCTGAGGCCGCGATAGATTTGCTCGATCGGGAAGTGCAAATCAATGCTTTTCAGGGCGATCGTGTCACCGGCTTGATAGTTGAAAATCAGCCAATCGCCGGCCTCATTTTTTTGGTACAAGTCCACGGCAATGCTGGTGGAGCTGACCAAGAGATAGTCAATCAGCATGGGGGTTTGGCGATAGCGGCGGAATTTTTGACCGCGATCGTAGGCTTCGGTGCTCTCGGACAGCACTTCAACAATTAGGCAAGGATAGGTGATGTATTGGCTGGTGATTTTGTCGCGATCGTCGCAACTAACGCTGGCATCGGGGTAGGTGTAATCGTTGCTTCCCAGGATATTTACCCGAACGTCAGAGTTACCAACGATGTAGTTTTCATGATCTAAGTGATTGTCAAGCAATGCGGTTAGCTTAATCGCGATTCTGCTAGGGTTATTTCCGTCCCGAGCTAGGGGATAGACTTGGCCATCGATCAGCTCATATTTTTCCAGTTGCTGTTCTTCCCAAAGAAAATATTCTGCTGTTTCCATAAATTCACTGAACATCAATTCCCTTATTTTTCCAAAATTCAATACGCTTTTGATTCGCTTTTTGAATCTTGGCTTGTCTGAGATTTTCTTTTAAAAAATCCGAGATTTGCTGCCCCATGATGCTGTTGTAGTTCGATCGCACGCTTTGCACGGGCTGCAACTGGCTGATGATGCTTGAGCCTAGAGACTTCCACCAAAGATGTTGTTGAGAAGAAAAATTAATATCGTAAAGAACATAGTTGGCAAAGTGTTCACAGTTATGAATCTCTAGGCTGTACTGAGCAGCCGACATAAATTGTTCGATGCGCTCCAGTTCTTCTGCTGTAACTCTGACCGATCCTTTCAGCTCCAGCCCATTGGGGCCCCACCCTAGAGAATTGGGGCTGTCTGCATACTCAGCCAAATAGTAATGGTCAGCCAATCCCGTCAGAATTGCCGCCTTAAAGATCTTTAAAACGCTAGAATCAGTGACGATGAACCCCATGATCACATGATAAATTTATAACGTCTCTAACTGTTTGACTAAAGCAGGTAGATCGTTCTTAATGGTGTCCCAAATTACATCATCATCTACGCTGAAGTAGTCATGAACCACCTTACTTCTCATCCCAACAATCGCTTTCCAAGGAATCTCTGGATGAGCTTCTCGAAACTCTACAGACACTCTTCGGGCAGCTTCGCCAACGATCTGCAATAGATGTGTGACGGCTAATCGTAGTTGCTCGTCTTGATCAAAGTCTGAACGATTTAATCCCGCAATAAAGCTGATTGCTTTGTTGGCATTATCGATCATGTGCCCAATGTAGACATAATCATTTTTGGGCGACATAACAGACCTCAGAAGTTTCTAGAACATGGTCGCGAATTCTGGGATTTAGCGATTTGAAGGTGACTAAATCAATTGGGCGGTTATCTAAGCAGGCGGATAGTTCTTCTTGGAGTTGATGGAGTTTTAGAAAGCCTGGGGTGAAGCCGGGTTCAAACTCGACTAAGACATCAACGTCGCTGGCTGGGGTGAAGTCGTCACGCAGCACTGAACCAAACAGTGACAGCCTAGAAATATGCCACCTCTGGCAAATGTTTGAAATGTGCTTAACTGAGATTTGAATATTCTTAATTCTTGTCATAATTGAATGTTACGATTTAAGCAAGATTTTCTGACCTAATCTAGTAATTTCTTCAAAAAATCACCTGTCGGGCAATTATAGTCATGAATTTCATTGTCAAAGTTAATATAATCAGCCTTTGTTTTACTACTATTGGTTTTACTGTAAAAGTAAATTGACCAATGCCCACACTTTGGACATTGTATCAGCTTGATAAAGTCAGATATCAGCTCTAAACGCTCTTTTGAAATTAGATTGAATAAATATAGAGACTCTGTATTCACGTCAAACTCTGTTGTAATTATTTCTTCAGAATATGGATAGTGTGTACCTTGTAAGCGTTTAAAGTTAATTGTGTATTGACCATGAGTTTTTTTCATCCACTGTGGATAAATCAAGTCTAAAGCAGAGTAGGCATTGCTAAGTTCTTTAAAAACTTCCATTAGCGGACTATGCATCTTATTAAGAGCTTCCTGAATAGCAATCTCACTGATAGATCCACCATGTTCCGACTTATTACGTATTTCAGTAATTTGACTTAAGTTTTCTACAATTTTTTTGCTCGATAATTTCAGATAGTAATCTTTTCCGAACGGCAAATTATCTAATACACTAATTTCTTGTTTTTGCTGATTTCTTGCAAGGCTGTTATAAATATTAGTTAAGCGTCGATATAGCCCAACCCATACACCAAACGATGTTTTTTTGTAATTATCTTGACCCCAAATGTCGTTGTGCCTTTCTCTCCTGATATCTTCTGGCAGAGCTGATAATAGTACAATTGAATTTAGTTCGGCAACCATTTCAAACATTTTGAAATAGCTGTTCATCTGACTACTTAAATTGGGACTACCTTTTCTGGCAATTCGAAAAGTGGTTGCTAACGGGTAGATAAGGTCTCCAAAAGATATATCCTCTCTATCTAGTTGGTGAAACTTTTCGACCAATGAATATAATTTGGAATAATCAAATAAATCCTTATAAAACCTAGACTCTAGTGATTGAACCGTTACAGAAACTTCAGTCAACTTTTGACCTGTTTCAATAATTTGAAATTGAATGGGTATCTCTGGTACTTCAATCTGTACGTTCTTGATACTCTCTAGTTGAAATAATGAAGTTATACCTTGACGTGAAACTGCTGAAAGCTGCTTTTTCCCTTGCTCTGAATTTAGGTATAGTTTCAGATACTGAGGTAGGATTTTTTTGTTGTCTACATTGATTTCTATATAATTTCTGAATTTTTCGGCATCAGTAATCTCACTTTTTAAAAGAACTTTAGGCGAATATGCTATTTTTTGAATTAGTAGAAAATTATCTTCAATAGATTGATTTTCTTCTTCTAAAATTAGATCACCAAGAAGAAATACTGGATATTTTGAATTTGTCTTTCTCGTTTCAAACTCTCTCAGATTTCTATAGTGTTCATATTGCCAGACTGAATCTGACTCTTGAATTTTCTCAAAGTCTATCCAAAAATTCTGTAGCGAATTTTTATGTTCAAGACCATAATGAAAATCTCTGATAATATTTTCTATTCCTTTCGATTCGGAATATTTTGCAAAAAATATTTTTGCTGCTTGCTGCGATTTTCTGAAAATAACAATAGAAGTTTTTATTCTGCAAAATGGCACAAACGTATCGAGAGGTAAAGAGATGACAGCACTAAGAGAATACCTCTCTGAAAGGAGATTTCTGTTTTTTCGTTCTCTTTCACTGAATAAAAAGGAATCTGAAATAATAAAAATTGCATAGCCACCTTGATTGAGAATTTGTAGAGATTTGATTAAGAATCCTGAGAAATTTCTCCATTTTAAGCCCTCAAACTCTTGAGAAAAATGGCTTATAAAAGGCGGATGGCAAACTACTAAATCAAAATCATTTCTTAGCTCTGTCGTAAAAAAGTCTTGATTCCATAATTTGTATTTTTTACCTGAGCTTTTCAGTGCTTCCTCTGACTGCAGATAAGCATTTGGATCAATTTCAACTCCATGAATAACTATGGTTTCTTTATTTCCTGCGGCAGCAATCAAAAGTTTTGCGTTGCCGCAAGCAGGGTCAAGAATTTTTCCTGCGGGGATTTCATGGCAGAGTGCTGTTATTAATTTAGTAAGGCTTTCCGGTGTTGGAATTTCACCTGAAAATCTATTCGACTCATTCATATTCCAGCTTTTGGTTAAACTACAAAAATGTGATCTACCACATTTTAGTTGAAAAATATGGCTTCCAACTAAAATGCGGTAAATTTTTAGCCTACCTAAGGGTTATGGTATTTAGCCTTTAAAAACCCGATAGATTCCATAGGCAGCAAGGCCAGCCAAAGCACCTACGGCTGCGCCAACAGGCCCCGCTGCTGCGCCAACACCAGCACCCCCACCAACCATTCCAGCAGCAGTCATACCCGTCGCCGCCACAACACCGTAGCCTGCGGCTGCTCCAGCACTGCCCATACCTGCTGCACCTAGAGCTTCTTTCACTTTCTTTTTGGACTTGCTCATTGCCTGCTTCCTCCCTAGGAATCAGTTACTGGCTATTTAAATCATAGTACTTTGTGATCTTAATGAGTGAAGTAAATTAAAGTAATCGCTTTCAATTGACCAGGAGCTGTGCACTGGTAAAGCAAGCTTGTGATCGTGAAGTTTGTTAAGGTTTGGCGGGTGGGTTGGGGGTGATGGTGAGCCGATCGCCCACTTTGAGACCTAACTGAGCTGATCGCCCCGCTGGCAACTCCAACACCGCATCCACCCACAAACTCGGGCCATAGCTCGGGCAGGGATCTTGACGGCAGGGCGGCACATTCGCCTCGATCGCCACCACGCGCCCTTCCCGCAAAAAGACCATATCCAGCGGAATCAGCGTGTTTTTCATCCAAAACCGCGCCATCCGTGATTGCTCAAAGGGAAACAACATCCCCCGATCGGGCGGCAAATCGCGCCGAAACATTAGGCCAATTTCCTGTTGCTCCGGCGTGCGAGCCACCTCCAGCAAAATTTCCTGAGTCCCGATCAGGGTGCGGGCTTGAATCGGCAACTGCTGCCCGCCCGATCCCGGTGTGCTCGCCTCCAAAGGCGCACAGGCCATCAAGCCGATCGCCCCCAACACCAGGAGCGATCGCGCTATTTTGTGAGCCACTGCAACAAATAGATCTGGCAAATCCGGTTGATCGGGCGATCGCAGGGTCATAGATTCAGATCCAATCCTTGAGCGTCCTAGACGCTCACTAACGCCGCCGTCATCGTTTGGAACAGCGCCACCCCGTCCGTATTGCCCAACGCTGCATCGGCTGCCCGTTCCGGGTGGGGCATCATTCCCAACACATTGCCCCGATCGTTGCAGATGCCCGCGATCTGGTTCCAAGAGCCGTTGGGATTTCGCCCTGCGTAGCGGAACAGCACTTGGCCCTTGTCCTCAATTTGCTTCAGCGTGTCCGGATCGGCGTAGTAGCGACCCTCTCCGTGGGCGATCGGCAGGTTCAGCACTTGCCCCGCTGCGTAGCCCTCCGTCCACAGGCGAGCGCTGCGTTCCACCTTCACCGGCACCCGATCGCACACAAAGTGCAAATTCTCATTGCGAATCAGTGCGCCCGGCAGCAGCCCCGCTTCCGTCAGGATTTGGAACCCATTGCAAACCCCCAGCACCGGCTTGCCCTGCTCGGCCGCTTCAATTACCGATCGCATGGCTGGCGAGAACCGGGCGATCGCCCCGCAGCGCAAATAATCGCCATAGCTGAAGCCGCCGGGAATCACAATTGCATCAAGATCGCTGAGGTCGCTGTCTTGGTGCCAAACCATGCGCGTGGGCAGGCCCAATAGCCCCTGAAACACCCACTGCATATCCCGATCGCAATTGGAACCCGGAAAAACGATAACGCCAACTTTCATGGACTGGAGCAAACCCGCGACTTGCGCTCCTATCCTATCGTGCGATCGGTTAACTTTAGTTTCATGCTGCTAACCGCTGACGACCTACTCTTTTTTCAGCGCTGCCCCCGGCGCGTCTTTTTGGATTTCTATGGCGATCCCCGTCGGCGCGCCCCCACGGCCGGTTTTATCCAAAAACTCCATGACGAGAGCGATCGCCACAAGCGCGATGCGGCCCAGCAAATTGCTGAGAAGCTGGAACTGGAGCTAGTGCGGCCGCAGTTTCGCCGGGGTGATCGGGACGCGGGCGCGGCGGCTACTTTGGCCCTGATGGAAGCGGGGGCGGGGTTGATCGTCGGGGGGCTGCTGCGGGTGGAGGAAATCCCCGGCGTGGAGCTGGTGGGCCATCCCGATTTGTTGGTGAAACGGCCGGGTCAGTCGGCCTTTGGTGATTGGATCTATGAGCCGGTGGATATTCGGTTGGGCAAGAAGCCGAAGCTGGAATATCAGCTCGTGGCGGCGCTCCATGCGGATTTGTTGACAATGATTCAGGGAGCGGCTCCGGCTAAGGCGGGGGTGGTGTTGCGCGGTCGATCGCCCCATTGGGTGGACTTGCGGACACGGCTGAAGCAGGTGCAAGACTTGCTGGCGAACCTAATCGACACGCTGATGGAGGACGATCGGGAGCCGGATCTGTTCATTTCCCGCAACCGCTGTTCCCTCTGCCATTGGGTGGGCGACTGCACCGATCGAGCGCGGCAAGCCAAGCACCTGTCGCTGATCCCCGGCGTGACTCCTGCCCGCTACCGGGTGTTGGAGCGGCTGAAAATCGAGACGATCGAACAGTTGGCGGCCACACCGCTCGATCGGCTCCAGGAGTTTCCCGAGTTTGACGGCGCGGCGGAGGCGGTGTTGGTACAAGCCCGCGCCACCTTGACCCAACAGCCGATCGCCCTGGCCCGCCGTGAGGCTTGGTCGCCCGATCGCCTGCCGGCCGCTCCGGTGGAACTCTATTTCGACATTGAAGCGGAGCCGGATCTTTCGCTGGATTACCTGCTGGGGGTGTTGGTGGTGGATCGATCGCAACCGGAACCAACGTTTCACCGCTTCTTGGCGGAAACCCCCGAGGATGAGCAGCGGGCTTGGGATGACTTTTTGGCGCTGGTCGATCGCTACCCCACCGCGCCGATTTTCCACTTTTGTGAGTATGAGCGGGATGCCAGTAAGCGCCTGGCCAAGCTCTATGGTTGCGCCAGTCAGCGGCTAGAGCGTCTGCTCGATCGATTTGTGGATGTCCATGCTTGGGTGACGCAAACGGTGGTGTTGCCGGTGGAAGGCTATGCCCTGAAGCAAATTGCCGGGTATTTGGGGTTTGGGTGGCGAGACAGCACGGCCAATGGTTCCCAGGCGGTCTATTGGTACGATCGATGGCTGAAAACGGGCGATCGCTCCTATTTAGAGGCGATCGTCACCTACAACGAAGACGATTGTTTGGCCACCTATCGGGTCAAACATTGGCTCGAACAATTCCATCAACAGCAACTCGCAGCGCAATCAGAACTTGTTGATCTAACTGTGTAGAAGTTGTTGAATTATACCAGTGGCTACTAAGTCTATTTAGACTGAGAAAAGTTAGACCACGGGTAAGTTGCTTCCTTCACAGCTTCATAATTAGCATTCAATTGCGGCTCCAAGAATAACAGAGCCGCAATCCGTCGAGCCATGTTACTCACTTCCTGAACTTCCTCTCGCTTCAAGGGACGACCGAGCAGCGGCTCCTCCCGATAACTCAGCCATTTTTTAATGACCTGATATCCCCCAATTGTGTAATTCCACACGCGATCGGGAATATTTTTCCAGTAGGCAACATCGTTCAAATAAATGTCATAGGTCATAGCTCCTAAAAGGGCTTGGTCAGAGTTATTTAGCCGCTCCTGAAGTTTGCCCTTTCCAGGCATAGTTGCTCCATCTTTCCCTACAGATCCCCACCCACCCAATAAGGCTAAATCAGTCTCTAGATTCAATTGACCGCCACCTACCTTAGAGGCCACAGCAATGCTGCGTAGGCGGGAATCAAGTTTTCCAGTGGTTACACCATCAACTTTAGTTTCTGTGTCTAAGTAACTGGCAATTTGCCGACCTAGCGTTGCAGAAGTGAGCAGCAAGTCACGGCTTTGAGGTAGTGGAATCCTTGGCCAATCTTGTCGAATGCCATCAGCATTCTCTTGCAAATAGGCTGATGAGTACCCAATTGCCAAAACATGCAGCCAAATCAAGTGAGCCGTTTCTGAATCATGATCAGGATTAGAAAATCCTAAGTCGGTCAGATATTGACGGGCTGTTGCTGACAAATTGGCAAAGGGCTGATCAACGCCGGGGCGTTCTCCTAGCAAGTCTAAGACGCTCAACTGCTCTTGACGGCGCAATCTCTCTCCATTCTTGAGCTGTAGGGGAATAGCAACTGCGTCGGGCGTGAGCAGATGATCATCAGAAAGATAGGGTGTAAAGTAGAAAGGGTTACCCTCAGGGTCTTTTGCGGCTTTAAAGCGCGTTAATAGAAACTTATTACCCGGCCAGCATTGTTTCCAAAGGAAAGGACGAGGCTCATTCCAGATCGGCCGAATACCGCTGTAATAGCACCAACGAACTTCAAAGGGGCGAATGGCATAGCGCAACAGATATCTTGGATCAAATCTTGCTTCCAACAGGGCTTTTCTCCTAGCAACTTTAGGTTCAAATCGAGCGTATGTTTTAACCAATCCATAATTGAGTGCTTTATAAGCCTCCCAGTCCAAGTCAGGATTAAAATAGGCTTGCATTCGTTGCTCTAGAGCATCACGATCGATATCAATCAGTGAGCCTCCACGCTTTTCCATAAGACCATTACTGGGAGCAACAGCGCAGAAATCAGTCACCTTTGCCCACTCTAGGTAATGTGGCTCAATGTTAGAGGGACGAAACGAAAACCGAGTTTCAGGAATCGGATTGGTGATGGCGTACTGTTGAGCAAAATTTTCTGTCTGCAAACTCTTTAGCAAATCTTCCCGCTTATTCACACCCCAAAAATGTCGGAAGCGAGTTACAGGATTTGAGCTTTGCAATCCTGTTTGGATCATCAAAGCGATGGTCGTACCTGTTTTAATCCCTGCGCGATTGTATTGGGTAGAAAATACTGAAGGATCGGGATTACCTTCTGGTGTGCGTTTTCCAGTTTCACGACTATCACCATTCAAGCAGTCAAACCATAGCTGATCAAAAGTCTTTAGGAACTGCTGACGCATCACTGCATAAGACGGATCGCTCAAATAGGAGAAATTTGAGATAAAACAAACCACTCCCCTAGGAATTGCTTGCTTGGAAATACAAAATTCTGCGACTCGAAAGAATCGAACGTAGAGATCATCTAAGTTGAATTTTTTAATACCCCATTGTTCAATGAGTCCTCGTTTATAAACCTCAACCATCCCTTCTTCTTCTTTGGGACTCACGCCTGCATAGGCATTGTAGGGAGGATTTCCCAAAACCACTAAAATCGGCTTGCCCCGCTTAATTTCATCGGCTGCTTCTCGTTCTGCTTGCAACTCAGGATAGTTGATTGTTAATTGCTGAAACTTCTGTTTGGCTAAATCATTCGGTGGCTCCCAGCCCGTGAGTGCATTGGTTAGATATACACCCACCCGCTCCTGATCACCTTGCAAGGATGCACCCAAGCTTTGCAAGACTAACCCTAGTTGTAAATGAGCGACGACGAATGGAGCCGTTAGAATTTCAAATCCAAAAACACGATTTTTAGCAGCTTCTTTGAGATCAATGCCAACTAGGGCATCATCACCTTTCTCAAGCAAAGTTTGATGAATACGCTTCAAAACTTCAACTAAAAATGCTCCCGTTCCACAGCAAGGATCAAGAATATAAACATTCTCATCAGCCAAACCATCTACAATGTCAAGTTCTTCCCTGAGAGCTGTGTCAACCCTCGCCACCATATATTGCACAATTTCGGGTGGTGTATACCAAACCCCCAGATCCTTTCGTAATTGCGGATCAAAAGCTTCCAAAAAGGGTTCATAGAAATATTGAACGGCTTGCCCTTCATCAAATTGAGCAAAGAAAGCAGTACGATCAACACGGTTCAATACCTCTCCAGCCCAATCTAGAACTTCAACCAAATCTAAACGTCCTAAGTTGGTTGGTGTTGCCACTTTCTCAAACAGCGCTCTGACCATGGGAACATGAAGTGACCAAGCAGCGGTTTGCCAATCAAAGTAACCACGCCTTGCTCCTTGCTTATGCCACAAAACCCATGCAGAAAAGATGCCGTAAAATAGCGTTTGAATCAGTGTTGATTTAAAAAAATGATCTCCCTTTTGATCTTGAAACTGGATCCCTAAAGCATCTTCTAGGGCAGTACGAACGGCTTGTAGAGCAGGGAGATCAGATTTACTAATTCTTGCTCTTGCATCCTTGGCATAGGATGCCAAAAACCAGGCTAGGTCTTGAGGAGCGGTGATTACTGATTTTTGCAGCATCACGCGCTTCAAATATTCAATAATTTGCTCTTCATGCTCCTGAGCAAAAGCACGCGGATTCTGTGCTTTTTGCCAAAACTCTTTTTCATTGGCAGCTAGTCGATAAGCTTCCAGTTGAATCGGTTGACCATTGATATCCTGCCCAATTAATACAAAGTCACGATAATTTGTCACCAAAACTTGGCGATATTTATCCCAATACTTGATAACTTGTTGAGTCGCGGCTGTAACCCAAGCATCATCTCCTGTGCTCTTAATTTCAATCACGCCTCGCTCTGGGTTCTGGGGATCATTGGGATTCTCCCCCACTTGGCGCTGATATTGTCGTGCAGTGAATAGCCCTCCATCGGGCATCCCTGCTCCCAGATTTTTAAGCTGCATAAAGCAGCGAACTTTCGGTTTTAGCGTTGTTCCAATTGCATTCAGTAAGTTGACTAGTGGAGTGTAGTAGGAGGTTTCTTTGACAGCGGCTCCTGTCGCTCGGATGTCGCGTAATTCTTGGATGTACTGCTCAAAGTGTCCCATATTGATAGGTGCTTATAGCTAGAAGTTGGCAATTTGATATCGATTTTCCATTAGTCTCAGTTCTTCAATAGTTGAGCATTTCTGAAAAAAGAGGGAAGGTGAAAAGAAAAAATGGAGTAAAGTCAATCAATTGTAAAGCACTGAATACTAATGGTAAAGATCCAGTCGATCGCCCCCATCAGTTCAGACAATCGATCGAGCGTGTAGCCCGTCGGGTGTTTTGTGAAGGTTTCGCCCCACAGCCGCCCAAATTCCCATAACTTCCCGTTGGAGACAATGCCAAACAACGGGCGATCTCCCTCCTGGTTCAACCGTTGTGCCGCCCACAATTCCGCCAAACATTGACCCCAGCCCGCTTCAAAATCATCTCGCTTGGCTTCAATCAGAATCAAATAGGGCTGCTCAAACAACACCTTCCCTCGGGGCGATCGCTTCGCCACCACATAATCCGGTGTGCCCGAAAGCTGATCGCTGTAGCGCAACGGTTGATGACTCCAAATCAGCAACTCACCCACATACGATCGCCACACTTCCGTCAAAATTGGCGAAATAATATTTTCGCAAATCGCATATTCCGAATTGAAAACCATGCCTTCGGTCAAAACCAGTTGCAAGCGATTCACAAAGCTGGGATCGATCGCGAGGGTATGATGTTCAAGGAAAGATGTTTCCTGATAAGTCATCGGGAACTCTGCCAAAACATCCGCGATGGTTTTGTACTGTGTGAATGGCATGATTAGAATTGAAATTGGATGAGCTTTCGGAATCAGAAAGGTGCTTTTAGAATTTCGGTTTAATGCAATAAATTTCCCGATCGATGATTGAAAACTCAATCACCGTATCGGGAATCATTGGGGGCTGCATGATCACTCGGTCAACCCGCTTGACGGATTTCGTTAGCTTGAGCGTGCCTGATCCAACAAAGCAACCAAGTCGTTTTTCTTGGGGTTCGGTTTGCTCGCCAGACCATGCAACCGCGCCAGATCCTTGAGTTCTTTGACCTTCAAGGATTTCAAAATTGATGATTCTGGAATTGGAGGCAATGGCGGCGGCGTAATGTAAAAAACGCGCTGTAAATAATCCAGCTTTGGCCCCTTGGTGATGCCGCACTTTAGCTTTGTGATTGGCTCCAAATCTGACCAAGTTTCTCGGGGGGCTTCGCTGATCCGGGGAGCTGCGAGCTGTACTTTCAAGGTTTTGAGCGGTGTGTCTGGCTGGCTCACCACATATTCTAGCGCTTCAATAATTTGGTCATAGGATGCAGAGCTAAGGTTAATGCGGGGTGCAATTTCCTGCGATAAAACCCGCGCCACCTCGATCGCGAGTTCGCTATCTTCCGCCACCACGCACCAAATGCGATCGAGTCCGGCTTCTGCGGCTGCTGAATAAACAAAAGAGTTGCCGATTACTTCATAGTCATATTCAGGGTCTTGAATTTCCCGAACCACCACGGGCAACCAGTTTGATCCGCCCGATCGCGTCAGAATGTCTGCTGCGCCTTGCACCAAAAAGCTGGGCGCGGCTGTGGGCAACCCAGACCGAACTTTGTGCATCCAAAGATGCATCAGATTCCCAACATTGCTCATTGGATGAAGTACTCCTTGGCAAGATTCAGGTAATAGTCACGAGCAGTTTTGTGGGCGTAGACCGCTGGCAAGCGCGAGAAGCTGGCTCCAGAAATTTCGGCATGATTTTCCAGCTCAAAAACCCGATAGTCTTTTCGAGCATTGGTCAATCGCGGAAAAAAGTAGGGTGTAAGGTCAAATTTATAGTCTTTCTTATGGCGTGCAATTAACTCTTCTAGGTAAACTCGCACGCGCTGGTGCTGAGAATTGGAGAGTTTTTCGCCATTGAAGAAAATCGGAAGGGCGATCGGGCCGCCATCTTGTCGCTTGGCCTGAATGGCTGGAAAAAATTCGCGAATTGCTTCGGCGGCGTTGTCGATCGAGTAGACATTGTTGGGCTTGACTGGCATCAAGATCACATCAGATGCATAAACCGCCTCTTGGCTGAAATATTGCCAGTTGGGTGGTGAATCGATGAAGATGTAGTCATACTCAGAACGCAGGGAGTCGATGGCTTTTTTGAGTTTGTGATAGCCAATTTTGCGAATCAAATCGTTGATGTCAATGCCCTTGCTATTCGGGTCATCGGTCTTGAGATCTTCAACTTTTGGGGCAGGTAGGATGTCAATGCCATATTCTTTGTTGGCTTTTTTGTCGAGCTTGCGATAGGTCGCGATCGCCTCATGAATATCAAGTCGATCGTCATCCAGACAGTCAAACAGAGTTGGCGATTGACTGGTAACCTCCAGGGTTTCGGTTAAATCCCGTTGGTTTGGGTCAAAATCAATCACCAAGGTTGAATAGCCAATGAAGTTGAGAAGGCTGGCCAGGTTAATGGTGGTGGTGGTTTTGCCTACGCCGCCTTTGTTGTTGTAAACCGCAACCACCAAGGCGCGGGACGGTTGGCGCAACAGGGGAGCAATCTGGTCATGAACCACTTGATCGATCGTTTCGGGTTTAATTTCCAAGCAGGGAGTGGCCGGAAAAATCACCTTATGGTGCTTCCGAAAAAGTTGCATGTGGACTGAATTAATGATCAATCCCCATTGGGCGTTTTTGCACTTGGGCGCTAGCAGATAGCGCCGCAATTGATTGAAGGTCGATCGATATTGCGGCGTGCCATAACTTAAATTGCTATCGGTTCCCTTCGCTTCCACCAGAAAGTAGGGATCCACGGGAGATTGAATAAACGATCGCCCTTCTGAATCGTCATAGCGTGCGGCAAAGTCAACGTGATCTGCACCCTGGCCCGTGGCGAATTGGGGAATTCGTTTTTGCTTGTCGAACCCCAAGACATCCATCAGAGTGTCAACAAAGTTCTGGATGACAACTGCCTCAGGAGCGGGAGCGGGCACAGTGCGGAGTGCTTGAGCTAGGACTGGTTCATTGGCCATAGGACAGTTAAGGGAGTTCGATCGCCCATATCATCTTAACGGCGCTCACTCAGAAAGGCGACACATTCCACATGGGGCGTTTGGGGGAAAAAGTCCGCTGGCTGCACCCGATCGAGCTGATATTGTCCCTGTTCACAGAGCAGCTTCAAATCTCGGGCCAGGGTGGCCGGCTTGCAGCTCATGTAAACAATGCGGGATGGGGCGATCGCCCGTAAGGCTTCAATCACGCCCGGCTCACAACCTTTTCGGGGCGGATCCAACAACACCACGTCCGGTTGCAGTCCCAATTGGGGCAGCAGATCCGCCACTTTCCCCACCTGAAATTCAACATTAGTGAGCTGGTTACGTTCGGCGTTGTGGCGGGCTTGGGTGACGGCTTCCGCTTGGGCTTCAATCCCGATCGCCCGGCCGGCTCGCTGGGCCAAGGGCAAGGTCAGGGTTCCCACGCCGCAATAGGCATCCACCAAAATTTCCCGACCGGTCAGGGCCAGTTGTTGGTGAATGGTTTTCAGCAGCTCTTCCGTTTGGTCGGTGTTCACCTGAAAGAAGGTTTCCGGGCGAATTTCAAACACCAACCCATTCAGGTGTTCCTCCAGGGCCGGCCGCCCCAGAACGCAGCGGGTTTCGGGCCCAAAAATCACATTGTTGCGCTGGGGCTGCTGGTTCACACAGACCCCCACCAACTGCGGAAATTGCTCGCGCCACAGTTCCGCTTGGGTGACCAAACCGGGCAGCGCTTCCCAGTCGCGCACCACCAGGGTGAGGAGCATTTCGCCCGTGCGCCGCCCAATTCGTAGGGCTAGGTGACGCACCGTGCCCGTGTGGGTGGTTTCGTCGTAGGGTTCCCAACCGCTGGTGGTCAAGTCCTGTTTCACCTGTCGCAGCAGGGGATCGAGTCGATCGTCCTGCACGGGACATTGGTTCAGGTTCACAATTTTGTGGCTGCCCTTTTGGTAATAGCCCGCCCGAATTTGATCATCGGGGCCGGGAGCTACGGGATAGGTGGCTTTGTTGCGGTAGGCCAAGGGGGCAGCGGCGGCCAAAATGGGCAAAACGGGCGACTCTTCAAAGCCTCCGAGCCGGGTGAGGGCCTGTTCCACCTGTCGCTGTTTGGCCAGCAGTTGGGATCCATAGGCCACATGCTGCCATTGGCAACCGCCGCACTTGTCCGCCACGATGCAGCCGGGGCGGACACGATCGGGCGAAGGATCCAGAATCGACAAAATTTTGGCCCGGGCAAAGGTGGGCTTCACCTGCAACAGCCGCACCGATAGGTAGTCGCCCGGTACGGTTTCCGGCACAAACACCACCCGATCGGCCCAACGGCCCACGCCATCCCCCGAATCGGCCAGGTCGGTAATTTCCAGCTCGATCGCCGCCCCCTGTTTCCATTCTGGTTGGCTCATCTGATTGTCAAGGGTGGTGGTCATGGCTCGATCGGCCTCAATCTCAATAGCGTGCAACGGCGGGCCAATGCGGTTGAGTGGCGTTGTGGGCCCTGGGCCTCCGGTCGATCGTGTCCTTGCACTGGCCGCGACGGGAAACCGAACCGGCCCGGCGCAAAGGTGCGGTGATACGATGGAGGCGCGCCACAGCTCGATCGCGTCATGACGCTCGATCGGGCGATCGCCACCGGCCAACTGCATTGGCCCCCATTATCTCGCCTAGTACGCCACCCGATCGCCTGCCATGTTGAAAGCTCTGCTGGGAGACCCCAACGCCCGCAAACTCAAGCGGTTCCAACCCGACGTGGTGGAAGTCAACCTCCTTGAAGAGGACATCGCGAAGCTGTCGGACGACGAACTCAGAGGCAAAACCGCCGAATTTCGCCAAAAACTGGCCCAAGCCCGCAACGACAGCGAACGCAAGGAACTGCTAGACGACATCCTGCCCGAAGCCTTTGCCGTGGTTCGCGAAGCGGGCAAGCGGGTGTTGGGAATGCGCCACTTTGATGTGCAACTCCTGGGCGGCATTGTGCTGCACAACGGGCAAATTGCAGAAATGAAAACCGGGGAAGGAAAAACCCTGGTGGCCACCCTGCCGTCCTACCTGAACGCCCTCACGGGGCGCGGGGTGCATGTGGTGACGGTGAACGATTACTTGGCCCGCCGGGATGCCGAGTGGATGGGCCAGGTGCATCGGTTCCTGGGCCTGTCCGTGGGGCTGATTCAGCAGGGCATGAGTCCCGAAGAGCGCCGCCGGAACTATGCTTGCGACATCACCTACGCCACCAACAGTGAGCTAGGGTTTGATTATCTGCGCGACAACATGGCCACCACCATCAACGAAGTGGTGCAGCGGCCCTTTAACTATTGCGTGATTGACGAAGTGGATTCGGTGTTGGTTGACGAGGCCCGCACCCCGTTGATCATTTCTGGCCAGGTCGATCGCCCCACTGAAAAATATCTGACCGCCGATGAGCTGGTGCGGCAACTGGTGCGCGATGACCACTACGAAGTGGACGAAAAAGCCCGCAACGTGATCATGAGTGATGAGGGCTTCATCGCCGCCGAGCAAATGTTGGGGGTTACGGATCTGTTTGATTCGGAAGATCCCTGGGCCCACTACATCTTCAACGCCCTGAAGGCCAAGGAACTCTACCTGCGAGATGTGAACTACATCGTGCGGGCCGGGGAAGTGGTGATTGTGGATGAATTCACCGGGCGGGTGATGCCGGGCCGCCGCTGGAGCGATGGCTTGCACCAGGCGATCGAAGCCAAGGAGCGGGTGGAAATCCAGAACGAAACCCAAACTCTCGCTTCCATCACCTATCAAAACTTCTTCCTGCTCTATCCCAAACTGGCGGGCATGACCGGCACGGCCAAAACCGAAGAGGCCGAGTTTGAGAAGATCTACAACTTGGAAGTGACGATCATTCCCACCAACCGCACCAACTCGCGGAAGAACTACTCGGATGTGGTTTACAAAACCGAGGTGGCCAAGTGGAAGGCCGTGGCCGAAGAGTGCTTGGAAATGCACGAAATGGGTCGCCCCGTGTTGGTGGGAACCACGAGCGTTGAAAAGTCGGAATTGCTGTCGGAACTGCTGGCGGAGCGCAACATTCCCCACAACCTGCTGAACGCCAAGCCGGAAAACGTGGAGCGGGAATCGGAAATCGTGGCCCAGGCGGGGCGGCGCGGAGCCGTGACGATCGCCACGAACATGGCCGGTCGCGGCACGGACATCATCTTGGGCGGGAACGCGGACTACATGGCCCGGCTGAAGGTGCGGGAATACCTGATGCCCAAGCTGGTGCGCCTGGAAGAGGAAGATGAGTTTGAGGTGATGCAGGTGGCGGGCCTGAGTGGCCGGCAAAAGGCCCAGGGCTTTGGCAACTCGAACAAGAAGCGCAAAACCTGGCAAGCGGCTCCGGAAATTTTCCCCACGCCGATTACCTCCGAGGCGGAAAAGATGCTGAAGGATGCGGTGGCCTTTGCGGTCAAGACCTATGGCGAGCGATCGCTCCCGGAGCTAGAAGCCGAAGAACTGTTGGCGATCGCCTCGGAAAAGGCCCCCACCGACAATGAAGTGGTGCAAGGTCTGCGGGAAGCCTACAACCAAATTCGCCGGGAATACGAAGCTTTCACCGACAGTGAACATGAAGAGGTGATCCAACTGGGTGGCCTGCATGTAATCGGTACGGAACGCCACGAATCGCGCCGGATTGATAACCAGTTGCGCGGGCGGGCGGGTCGCCAAGGTGACCCCGGTTCCACTCGGTTTTTCCTGAGCTTGGAAGATAACCTGCTGCGGATCTTTGGGGGCGATCGGGTGGCCGGCCTGATGCAGATGTTCCGTGTGGAAGAGGACATGCCGATCGAGTCGGGAATGCTGACCCGATCGCTCGAGGGGGCCCAACGGAAAGTCGAAACCTATTACTACGACATTCGGAAGCAGGTTTTTGAATACGACGAGGTGATGAATAACCAGCGTCGGGCCATCTATGCCGAGCGCCGCCGCGTCCTTGAAGGGGAAGACCTGAAAGAGCGGGTGATTGAATATGCCGAGCGGACAATGTTCGACATTGTGGATGCCTACGTGAACCCCGATTTGCCAGCGGAGGAATGGAATCTGGAAAAGATGGTAGACAAGGTAAAGGAATTTGTCAGCACCATCCAAGACCTGACTCCCCAACAGATTGAGGACTTCAACCCCACGGAAATCAAGACTTTCCTGGCCGAGCAAGTGCGGATTGCCTACGACATCAAGGAAGGGCAAATCGACAGCCTGCGCCCTGGCCTGATGCGCGACGCGGAACGCTATTTCATCCTTCAGCAAATTGACACCCTCTGGCGCGAGCACTTGCAGCAGATGGACGCGCTGCGGGAAACGGTGGGCCTGCGCGGCTATGGCCAGAAGGATCCGCTGGTGGAATATAAGAGCGAAGGTTATGAACTCTTCTTGGACATGATGACCAACATGCGCCGGAATGTGGTTTATTCCCTGTTCCAATTCCAACCGCAAGTCCAGGAACGCGAACCAGAAACGGTTTAGGGCAGATCGAGGGTTAATCAACAGCAAATCTAGGGCGACTGCTTAAGGTCGATCGAGAGTTGCGCGATTTCGGTTAGGGGTGGAATCACTTTCACCTCTAACCACCCATCGGCCAACTGAATTCGGAGTCGATCGCCCGGTTGGGCTTGGGCTGCCCGCCGAACGATCGCCCCTTGATCATTGCGCACCAAGCTATAGCCCCGTTGCAACACTTGGTTTGGATCCAGCGATCGCAGGGTCTGGTTGAGGGCCTGTTGCCGTTGCTGTTCCCGATCGAGCCGGTGTTGCATGGCCATGCCCAACCGCCGCCGAAGATCCGTCAGCCGCTCCGTTTCCCGCTGCCATTGACGATCGGGGCGCAGCCGTCCCAACCGTTGCTGGAGCAGATCCACCCGATCAAGTCGATCCTGTAAGTAGCGATCCATGGCTAACTTCAGGCCCAAGGCCTGTTCAGCCCAGCGGTTGCGCAACTCCGCCAGGCTCGGCACGGCCCGTTCCGCTGCGGCCGTGGGCGTGTGGGCACACCAGTCCGCCACCCGATCGCAAAGGGACTGATCCCGTTGGTGACCAATGCCGGTGATCACTGGAATTGGGCAGTCTGCCAGGGTGCGCACCAGTTGCTCATCGTTGAAGCAGGATAGATCCTCCGTGGCCCCGCCACCCCGGGCCAAAATCAGCAAATCGGCTCGACCATCCACCACCACTTGCGCGATCGCCCGCATCAGACTGATCGGGGCCCGATCGCCCTGCACCAAAGCGGGCACAAACAACACCCGCAAGCCGGGATGGCGCTGAAGCAAGGTGCGCTGGATGTCTCCCCAGGCCGCCGCGCGGGGAGACGTGATCACCGCCACGGTTTGGGGAAAAGCGGGCAGCGGCCGACGGCGATCGAGATCAAACAATCCTTCGGCAGCCAGGCGATCGTGGAGCTGTTGCATTCGCAGCGCCTGCAAACCCGCCCCGGCCGGCAGCAGTTGCCAGGTCACTAGCTTCAGCTCGCCCCGTTTGGGCCAAAGCTGCAATTCTCCCAAGGCGATTACCTGCTGACCCGGTTCGGGCAAGCTCGCCAGTCGATCGACCTGACCTCGCCACACCACGCAGCCGATCGCGGCCGTTGCCTCCCGATCGGTCAAAGTGAAATAAATGCCGCTGGGAAACGGCTTGGCGCTGGACACCTCCCCAATCACCCAAACCCGATGAAGCGCCGGTTCCGCCTCCACGCAATCCTTCAGCCACTGGTTGAGGGTGGCCACTGACCAAGGTTCCGTGGCGCTGCTGGGGGCCAACTCCGCAGCCCAATCCTCCGCCACGGCCTATGGCTCCTGGGGACGGGCCGCCAAAATTCGCTCCACCAAACCGCTGGTGCTGCTGGGCACTTCAATTTTCACCAGCTCAATGCGGCCACCTCCGGCAAAGACGGCCGGCGCTTCCGGCAAGGTTTCCACCCGATAATCGCCCCCTTTGACATAGATGTCGGGCTGCAACGCTTCGATCAGTGCCGTGGCCGTGGGTTGCTCAAAAATCACCACCGCCGCCACCGCCCGCAGCGCCAACAATACCTCCGCCCGCTGGGACTGGGGCACGATCGGGCGAGGGGGGAACCCGGGCCGCGCTGGTTTCAAGCCCGCCACCGATTGATCACTGTTCAACCCCACCACCAACGATCGCCCCAACGCGCGTGCCGCATTCAGGTAGCGCACATGGCCCGCATGGAGCAAATCAAAACAGCCATTGGTGAACACCAACGGTCGCCAGCGATCGGGATCCTGGGCGATCGCCCGTTGCAGCCCTGCCAAATCGCTCACCATCGAGGGCAACTCAACCCCTTCCATCGGGGTTGGAGCCACCAGGGCGATCGACTGAGTAGCATTTTCAACGGGTGAGGGGGCGGTCATGGGAATAATTTCAAGGCTCAATTTCAGGGTTTGATTGTTGGGAGATTGATTATTGGGAGATTGTTTGCAAATCAGGGATTGGAAGTCAGCCACTTTTAAGCACTTTCAAGCTCCCCTTTCAAGCCACCTAACTTTCCTGCTTGACAGCACTTTCATGCCAGTCTTTGAGAAGGGCATCGGACAGGGCTGAAAGACCCACGAAAATCAAAATCCCCAAGCCCGTCACCAACAACAATGCTGCAAACATTTTCGGAATTTGTAAATTGTAACTGGCAATCAGAATTTGATAGGCAATGCCTGATTTTGCGCCACCGGTTCCGGCCACAAATTCCGCCACCACGGCTCCAATTAAGGACAGGCCACCGCTGATTCGTAGTCCCCCTAGGAAGTAGGGCAACGCGCTGGGTAACCGGAGATAAATCAATCGCTGCCAAGGATTGGTGTTGTAGAGCTTAAAGAGGTTAGTTAGGTTGCGATCGACACTGTTCAGCCCCAAGGTGGTGTTAGCAACCACCGGAAAAAAGGCCGCAATCCAGGCACAAAGCACCAATGCTCCCAGCGTATTATCCTTGAGCCAAATCACAATCAGCGGCGCGATCGCCACCAAGGGTGTGGTTTGCAGAATCACCGCATAGGGAAACAGGCTCCGTTCAATCCACTTGTTCACCGTAAACAGCACCGAGATCCCTAGGCCAGAAACTGCCGCCGCCAAAAACGCAATGATCGTAATTTGCAGCGTCACCATTAGGGCCGAAAACAGCTCATTCCAGTTTTCAAATAGGGTTTGCAACACCAAGCCAGGCCGAGGGAGTAGATAGGGTGGCAGTCCGGTGATTTGTACAAATAAATCCCAAGCCAACAGAAAAGTCAGTCCCACCCCCAAGGGGGCCAGCACGTCGGCGGAAAAAACGCGCTGAATGAGCGATCGCTTGGAAATCAGGGGAGAACGACTGCGACTCATAGGCTTTAAATGGCGGGAATAATTCAGAAGATTCAGGATCAGGAAAGAATGCTCAAAACCGATCTTTTAGCGGATTGTCAGCAGTTCTCAAGCAGTTTTTAAGGGATTGCTGGGTGGCTCTGGAATCATTTTAGGGAGTTTCCCAGCCATTCAAAACCAGAATTTTGCAATTCAAGCTCAGTTAATGCTCAGTCAATTTTGAGTAAATTGGGGCAAATTTGCGAAATCTACATTTGCACCATTCCCATTGACACCCTTACAAGGGAACCGTCGCACCCATGCCGAGGGCCAACGCTTCCGCCAGTTGGTAGCGATATTGGCCAAAAGTTGGAGATTGACGGAAAGTTTCCGATCGGGGATAGGGTTCGGGAATGTCCAGCTCCGTGACGATGCGCCCGGGATTAACCCCCATCACCGCCACCCGCGTTGACAGATAAACGGCTTCATAGATGTTGTGGGTCACAAAAGCGATCGTCCAGCGCTTTTGATGCCACAAATTCATCACGTCTTCATTCAGTTTGTTGCGGGTAATTTCATCAAGGGCCCCAAAGGGTTCATCCATCAACAACACCTTGGGTTGGGTGACGATCGCCCGGGCGATCGAAACCCGCATTTTCATCCCGCCGGAGAGTTGCCGGGGAAAGGATTTTTCAAACCCCTTTAACCCCACCAGCTCGATCGCCTCGGCCACGCGGTCTTCGCTGGCCGATCGGGAAATTCCCGCCAACTTCAATGGCAACCGAATATTTTCCTGCACCGTTGCCCAAGGCAGCAGGGCAGAATCTTGGAACACAAAGGCCAAATTCCGGCGAGCGTCCGGCATCTGCCAAGTCAAATCTCCTTGGGTGGGACTGCTCAGACCCGCAATCAGGCTCAAAATGGTGCTTTTCCCACAACCGGAGGGCCCCACCAAGCTCAAAAATTCGCCCTCGTGGATCGTGAGGGACACATCTTGTAGGGCAACGGTTCCCGTGGAAAAGGCCTTGGTGACGTTGCTCAGGGAAATGGCGGGTTGCAAGGTCGATCGCACTGGAGGAACGGTGGAACTCACGGGGCAGGCACTCAAAAACAAACTTCAGCGCTGTTAACCAGCATGGTTGGCTCCTGCTGTTCACCAGAACGCGGCCAACGACCGTTCAGCACGGCTGTTAACCATTGTAGCGGCTTGCTTTGACCCGTCTGGGGAGCGAAGGAGCGCGAATCGGTTCCTCCCGAACCACCCAAACTCCCCTTACCCGGCCGGTGGGCGACGGGGCCGCGGCGGGCGCGGGGGCAACTCTTCGTAATCCACCACCACTTCATCGGGCAAATTGGCCCCGTCGAGTTTGACCGTGCGCGAGGGGGTGGGTCGGGGGCGGGGTGGTCTGGGGGCGATCGGTGCTGAATTGTCCGGTCTTGCAGCAGCGGGCGACGGTGAATCCGCCGACGCATTGGCAGGCGTTACGGGATTTGCACTGGGGACAGAAGTTGGACTGGGAGCAGGAGGTGAGTTTTCTAGGGACTGACGATATTTCTTGCGCACGTAAACGGGCTTGGAACCCTCGGGCACAGGCTCAGGGGAGGGAGCAGACGACGGCGTAGTTTGGTTGGGGGGCGCGCCTTCCGGCGGTTGACGATATTTCTTGCGCACGTAAACCGGTTGCCCTGCACTTTGCCCTGTGCTGCCTGTGGTGGGGCTGACCGGAGCGGGCGGCGCGGGGGCGGCGTTGGTCGGGGGTGGCGTTGGGCTGGGCGTTGGTTTGGGTGCTGGGTTGGGCGCTGGTTTGGGTGCTGAGTTGGGCATTGGGGCAGGACTGCTGCCGGGCGATCGGGCAGCTCGCAGGTTGGCCAATTGGGTCTGGATCTGGATCCAAAGCACGATCCCAAAACCAGTGAGGGATTGGCGGAAAGCTTGCCAACCGGTCAAGTTAGGTTGGCCGGGGCGAAAGAGATTCAGCAACCCGGCCAAGCGATCGAACTGGGGCAACGCGGCAACCAGCACCTCATCCAGGCTCGATCGCGCCACTTGTTCGCGCAGCACCAAGGTTTGCCACCCTTGCCAGGTAATCAACCCCACCACCACCCCTTGGCTGAGGAGCACGGCCCCATGCAGTTGACCACTGCAAACCCACAACACGAGGGCATAAAACAGGCCAAAGCTGCTCCAAATCACGTCACTACGCCGTGACAGGATCGGAAACCGCAGGGCGATCGCGTAGAGCAACAGGCTCCCGATCGCCACTAAAATCGCCAATCCATAAGCCAACATCCCGTCTTTATTCCCCCGTGGGTCACGCTAGAAACGATCGCTTTCTTGGGCCGGAACCACCCCGGGCTGATTCAAGAACAGGTTCCCCGCCGAATCGTTTTGATAAACACAGTCCACGCGGGGTTTGCTGTCAATGCTGCCGGTGAAAGCAAAGGTATTCATCCGGTTTTTGCATTCGGAAATCTGCTTATCCGTCACCACGCCCCGTTGTTGCAGCACTGCCCAGTTGTTGCTGCGCATGACGCAACCGGGCTGCATTTCCGGCTGGGACACGTAAACACTAAAGGGGCTGAGGGTCACAAAAATGCGCGCATTCATGGAAATGGCGCTGGCTCCAAATTGGGCACAAAGTTCCGGGTTGGGAGCCGCCCGATCGATAAATTCCCGCGAAGCCACATTTTGCGGATCAACACTGGCCGAAGAGCTGAACCCAATGCCCACGCCCATACCCAGGATGAACACGCCGGCCAAAATCGCCACCACCGTGTAGTTAAAGCCTTTTTTCTTGGGTGGTTCGGGCGATCGCCCTTCCGATCTCGGTTCGCGATCCGTGTCGCGCCCGGCCGACTCGCGAGCGTTTCCCCGATAATCACTGCGATAACTGTCGCGATCGCGGTAGGGATCGCGGGCGGGCTGCCGTTTGCGGTTCATAGCCAATGGTTAATCACCGATAGGAATTTACTGATCATCAAACTGATCATCAATCTGAATCTCAGTCTAGATTTCAGTCTAAATTGATCCAGTCTGGATTGATGCATGGTTTGTGGATCTCTTGGGGCCCCGATCGGGATTCCCAGCCCCAAAGTTTCAACGAGTCTGGTATCCTGCAAGCGATCGCTCACCTACGAAAAAGCGCCCCACCGATGGGACGCTCGTGTGCAGAGGAGCGATAGTCGATCGTTTTGATGAGTCACATGCGAGTCTAACATGGGAGGCAGACCCCTCTGGGCCGGAATGGTTAACCGGTTGGGGGTTGATTTTGCTTGCCCATTCTTGCCTATTCTGAGGCGATCGCCAGATGGGATCGCAGATCCAAAAGCTTCTGCCAGGCCAATCCTTGATCTAAAATCGTGGCCGCCTGAGCCAAGTAATTCTTCAATGGCGTTCGATCGGTGAAGTCATCGGGCCGATCGGAGCCAGCGCTGTTCAGTCGCCAAAGATAAAAGCCCGCATTCCAAATCACACTGGTGCGCCAGGGGTGATCTTGGCCATGGCTCCCTTGGAACAGGGAACTCAAGTTTTCAGCCCATTCAGCAGCCGTCCCCAGGGGCAAATTGCTTTGGCTATATCCCAAATCCCAGGGGTTGAGACAGAGGCGATCGAACCGGCCCGGTTGCCCCAATCCCGTGATTACTGTCCGATCGTGCGGTAAGTCGGGACTGCCTTCGAGGCCCTTGACCGTGGTGAAGGACTCAATTTGGTGCAGCGCCAAGGCATCACGCATCATCTGTTCCGTGGGCGGATGCACAAACCCCATCACCCGATGTTGGGGCCCTTGGTAGGGCGACCACAACAGCTCCAGGGTGGCCAGGGGCGGCCGTTTGCCAATTTCATCGCGGTAGGCCGCCAGGGGCAAGGTTTCGGGGAAATGCTTCGGCAGATAGCAGTAGGTTAGGCCTTGCTCTGCCAAGCACCGTTCCACCTGTTCCCAACGGGCCCGAGTCCAATCTAAACCCAAGGCCTGCCACAGTTCCGTGAGGGTAATGCCATATTTCGTGGCCATGCGATCGCCCCCATGGAACAGCAAGGGAAATCCCGCTGCCGCCAAGATCAACCCCGTGGCGATGCCCAAAGGAGCCGTGCGAGATCGCCCGTCATAGGGAATCCCAAAGCTGACCAAGGGCCGATCGAGGGCGATCGGCCCCAAGCGCGGCCCCAACTCAGCGTAAGCATCCAACATGCCCGCCAACTCTTCGCCCGTGGGCCGCTTAATCCGATGGGCAATCAGAAACGCACCAATTTGGGCTGGGGTGGCCGCCTGGGTCAACATCAGTCGCATGGCTTCGGCGGCCTGCGATCGATCCAAATTTTTGCCTGTGTGGGGCCCGCTGCCGATGGTTTTCAGCAGCTCGCGGAAGACTTTGCTCATGGGAAACGGCAGGTTACTTGCGGGTGGTTGAAGGTGGTTCAGCGGAGTTTGGCGGGAGAGGCGGTCGGGGCCTGGGCAGTCCGGGGCGTATTATCAAGGGCGATCGAGAGATTAGCAAACTCCCTTGGTGGCCGATGTAGCCTGTTGCGTTCTTTTGGTTCAAACCGGATTCGCCCCGGATTCGCTCCGGATTCGCCCTGAATGTCCCCCAACTTTGCCCCAACCGAATTTGCCCAGCCCTGACTCAGCCGCCGCAACCATCGCCAAAACTGTCCCGATCGGCTCCTTTGACCCGGAATCAGGCTCAATCCCACTGTGAGGATGATTAGGGATGGATGATTGCCTCAAGCATCCCAGCAGTGATACATTCCGGCTCAATTCCTTTCTCGATCGCGTTCCACGCCGCAGCCTATGCAAGCTCCGATCGCGTCTCCTGTCATGCGCCATAACGCCGTGGTGACTCCATTTCGGCCCAAGCAACCGCAACCCCTCCGCATCATTGCCATGGGCGACAGTGTGATTTATGGCTACGGCGATCTCAGTGGCGGCGGTTGGGTTGAACGATTGCGCCGCCAGTGGATGGCTCCCGACTCAGCCGGCCATGTGATTTATAACTTGGGCGTTCGGGGCGACAAGGTGAGCCAAGTGAGCGATCGACTGGAGTTGGAATTTCGGAGCCGGGGCGAGTTGCGCAATCGCCTGCCCGATCGCCTGATTCTTTCCGTGGGCACCAATGATTCGCCGCGAGTGGGCCGGGCCGATGGCAAAAACATGACCCCCATTGAAATCTTTGGCCCGCAAGTGGAAGCCTTGCTCGATCGGGCCCAGGGTCTCTGCCCCGTCTTGTTTGTGGGCATGATTCCCGTCAACCCTAGCAAAATGCCCTTCTTAGAGTGTTTGTATTACAACCACGCCGATCAGTATCAATATAAAGAAGTGATCCGTCGGGCCTGTGAGGCGCGGCGGATTCCGTTTTTAGACTGTTTTGAATTGTGGCTCGCGCGTGGGGCTTCCTGGGTTGAACAGCGCCTCGGCTCCGATGGTTTGCACCCCAATGATTTGGGCTATGAAAGTCTCCTGGCTGATGTGACCGCATGGCAACCGATCGCCCAACTTGCCGCCATGGACACCAAGCCGATCGCCTAAAACCAGTTTTGGTTTAATCCATCCCCAACCACTCGATCGCCCTTTCTTTCAGTCCCATCCTCCAATCTAGCCATCGGTTGGAGGATTTTTATGAGGTGATCAGCACAATCAGCCACGATTGAGCCTCCCAGCGCAAATAGGCGCGTTCTGCTTAGAAAACAGCCGAAAACCTCCCTTATTTGCTTCCTGAGAAATCAATTTCATCCTCTGGTAATAGATTCATCACAGGTTTAATTTTTATTTCGCCTTTAAAGCAAATCTCAAAAAATCATTTTCAAAATTCACTTTTTCTAGATTTCGCAAACCGCAATCAGCAAAATCGTTTACCATGGTTTACGTGATCCATTCATCCATGCACGGGTCACAAAGGAGTAAGGCGAGATGCAATCAACGCTGCTGTTGCTGGTCTTGTGGGATCTAGAACGCATGACGGGGGCGGGCGTACCTCGCAAAGGCAAAGTTAGTGGCAAGGGTAAGGACGACACGGCGCGATCTCGCTGTGGCAGCAAGGTCAAGGTTTCGGATTTTGAGGAAGCGGTGGATGCGCTGCTCCAAGCGGGAGCTGTGAGCGAGAACGGGGGACGGTTATCCCTGACGGCGGCGGGCAAGGCGCGGCTGGATCAAGAATTGCGGGCGGGCAAACTGACGTTTTGGACAAAGGGACAAAAGGGCACGGTGGTGAGTGCCAAAAATGCTCAGGCGGCGTTGAATTGGTTGCAACAGGCTCCCGCTCCGGCGGCTGGGGCTGTTTTGGCGGGCGAAAAAATTACGTCCTACGACGAATTCAAGACGGTGGTTTTGGACACCCACAAGTTCTTGAATGAGGAACATCGCTGCGAAAATTTTGTGCCGATCTACCAAATTCGTCGGCAACTAGGCGATCGAATTTCGCGCACACAATTCGATGAATGGCTACTGGAAATGCAGGGCGATGACATTTTCCAATTGGAAAAGGGCAACGTCTCTGAGGCATCGAAGGATCAGGTCAGAGACTCGATTGAAACGAAAATCAGTGGTTTGCGGTTCTATGCCAAGTTGCTGTAGGGCAGCTTGATTGCTCCTGTTTTGTTCCTTGCACACCAGATCGCAAAGTTGAGTTTTGGGTTATGACTAGCGTTTCCCCCCTCCATGAAATTCACCAGGCTATTCAGGAATATAACCCGTTCAACTTGCGATCTGTTGTTAAACACCAGGATGTTTGGAATGTAGATTTTGTTGATGTTGAGTTTTTGCACGCCCAGGCATCAGATTTGATTCTGGGAAAATTGCAAGAAACCCGAGCGATACAAGATTCGGAAAAGAAGATTTCTTCTTTCGTGATTACCGCTGAGCAGGGCGTTGGCAAAAGTCACTTGATTCGTCGGCTACATCGACGAATTTATGAGGGACAAAACGGCTTTTTTCTCTACATGAGCTTTTCGCTCTGTGGGGACATCAACTTCATTAATTATGAGTTTCGGCAAGCCATTTCCCGGAGCTTATCACAATCCACAATTTCAGGTATTTCTCAATGGCAGTTGCTAGCTGCATCTGTGATTGAACAGGGATTGCTTGATCCCAAGAGTAAGCAGGTCTTTGATCCAGTCGGTTTTGTTAATCGCTTTGATGATCGCTATCGTACTTGTCTGTCTAAGGGCGGCAACCTGATCAACATTTTGGTTGGTAAGTGTCACTCTCAATTTTCAGAAGTTGATCCCGATATTCTTCGAGCATTACTCTGGACACTTTCAAAAGCTTATGGACCCTACGCAATCAAGTGGTTAAGTGGAGACGAGTTATCCGCAGCCTATGTCGAAGAAATGGGATTACCCAGTACTATGGTGGCTGAGACTTCTAGAGAGTCAGAGTCTCTGAAGGTGAGTCTGGCTATTTTAAAACTCTTGGCAGCTTATCGGCCGGTTCTCCTTTGCTTTGATGAAACCGAAATGTCACAGATGAAAGATGGCCTAACCTCAACTCAAGTTTTGGCTTATCTCATCAAGCAGATTTTTGATTCTTTGCATTTGTCTGAGCAAGATAGTGGACTTGTTCTTGCTTCTTTCCTTTTTCCGTCCCTATGGCAATTTGAAATACCACAGTTAGCCGGTGCTTCTGATCGCATGACTGCTGGTACAGGTGAACCGATTAACCTTCAGCAACTCGATGGTCAGTCATTGCCGAGGCTTGTTAAGTTTTTGTTGGCTAAGAAATTCTATAATCCACGTGGTTTAACTCCGCCTAATCCGTTCTATCCATTCGATGAAAATGAGCTAAAAGAAGTTGGTAGAAAGGAACGGATGCCTGTTAGACTGGCACTACGTTGGTGTGCTAAAAACTTTGTGGTGGCAGCACCGCCGATTCCGCCGGAGGAGCGCTTTCAAAAAGGACTCGAAGAGAAGCTACAAGACGACTATCGAAAAGCGATGGATGACAGTGCTACCGTTGCTGAAACCCTGCGCTACTGCTTTGAGTTGGTCGTCAATCAAACCATCAGCGGTGAAACAAAATCCGGCGAGAAAATCGAAGGGGCTACAATTACCGCGATCGCCAATATTGAACCCAAAGCCAAAAATGCTGGCTACATCAACTTCAAGATTGTCGGAACCGAACAGGACAAACCCTTCGCGATCGGGGTAGCCGTCCTGCAACAATCGGGCCTCTCCTTTGCCGCCGGTTTGAATCGCCTAGTGGACTACAAAACCTATGGGCTGACGCGCGGCTGTCTGATTCGTGGCGCAGACTTCAAGATTAAGACCTTCTGGGATTCCTACAAAACCTACCAGAACTTTATCCAGCGCCAAGGCGGCGAACACATTGAACCTGACCCGGAACAGTTGAAAGTCTTGATGGCTCTGAAAGCCGTCTTTGATAGTGCCTCAATCTATGGTTTGACGGAAGCAGAAGTACAGGAATTTTCTCGCGAAATTGCACTGAATAATGAAATTTTGCTGGAAATTCTCAGCGATCCATCGGGTTTGATTGATCCCAGCATTATCGATGATGAAACCCTCGTCAGCATCATTATTGGTGACGATGATTTGATCGATACCAGCGCGATCGAGGACAACGAAGAAGACCTGATCGATTTTTTGGTGGGTAGTGGCGACGATGATTTAGAACCAGACGGCGCGAGCCAGTCCACAACTCCACCCACTGATGCATCGACAATTCAGTCACTCACTCTCAAGTCTGATTACAAAGGCAAAAAACTTTGTGCTTTTACCCTGCGTGGCGAAAATTATTCGGTCAAGAGCTGGCGCGAGTTCTTTATCACCATTAACCAAGTACTGGCAGAGAAACACGCCGAGAAATTTGTCAAAGTTGCGCTGGAGTCCAATGGCCGAAAGGCTCGATTTTCTCAAAAAACTGAGGGGATGTTTAAGCCTATCTTCCTAGAAAAGGTAGAGCTATACATTGAAACAGATTTGGGAATTTCTAGCGTTCTAACCCTCACGGAAAAACTGCTAGCTCCTCTGGGGTATTTGGAGGACGAATTGACTTTGCAAGTGGTTGACAAAATTAATTAGTAATCCAGCCACATGGAACTACAACCCAAACCCACCGCCGCCCTCTGCTTGCCAGAATCTGAGATTTCAGCACTGTTGCAAGGGCGAATGTTGGCGATGTTGTCCGCCACGTTCATCAAGCCCCAGCGTATGTTGGCGCTTCAGCCGATTCCCGATCGCCTCAATCCCCGATCGCACGATCGCCCCTACCGATTCGCAGATTTGGGTTCCGAGAGCTTTCCCCCCGCGATCCGGGCGATCGTCACCTGTGTGGAATGCCAAATTATTGACGACTTGGCGGCCGTTGACGCGATCGCCGCCCTCACCATTTGGTCTGAGGATTTCCTCGCTCGCTCGATCGCCACCAAAGGACATTTATTCCTAGCCACCGTCCGCGCTTTTCGACTGCTCACACCCCACCCGCTGGAGCACGATTTTGAAGACCTCAGCGTGATCGGAAAATGCGTGGTGATGCCCCGTCCCTTCACAGGCGAAAATCCTGAGCCGGTGCTGCCAGAAGCGGTTTTCAAACGGCGATCGCAACAACTTCGCGATCGACAGCCGCCCGAACATTCAGAACTCGAAACCCTGCAATCCACCCTTGCTGATTTAGCCAACACACTGCCCAGCGCCACACAATTAGACAATCGCATCCAAGCCTTTTTAGGGTGGCGCGTGCCAGGGCGATCGTCCCGTCTCAGTCCCTGGATGAGCAAAATTTCTAAAGTCGGCGCATCCAGCGAAGGCAATGAATTCGAGCGGCTGGTGCGCCAAGCCATGATTTCTTTGGGATTTGCTAACCGCAATCAAAACCCCAAAGCTAGCCTTGATCCCGATAGTGTTGGCGGCGCAGGCGGTCTAGATTTTGTTTGTGAATCGCCCTATTTAATCATCGGTGAATGTAAATCCAGCAGCCGCGATACGCTACCTGATGGGGTGTTTTCGCAGCTTATGAAACTTGGTAACAAATATCTCAATCCTGAAGACTATGAACAAGCCATAAAATTAGTCATTTCTGTTGGTAAACCCAACCACCATGCTCAAAAAACAGCCCAAGGCAACCGTATGAATTTGATTAAACCCACCACCCTAGAACGCTTGGTTAAGCTCAATGTTTCGTATCCTGGTTCGTTGAATTTATGGGAGCTAGAAAATTGCCTAAAAAATCCGCCCTATGCTCAAGAAGCCGATGACCAAATCAATAACTTTATAGATGAAAAAATCGAACAATTGCGAATTCGTGCATTTTTGATTGATTGCCTGAAACGACTAACAAGTAACAATCAAAATAAAGGAGCCAGCACAGTCGAGCTTCACGCGGTCTATATCACTTCCCAGCCACCAAAATTACTGGAAATGGAAGATCTACACAGCGTGGCGATCGAACTGGCTTCCCCACTCACCGGTTATCTAAGCCGCGAAAAGGGTCGTGAATGGCGGGACGATCGCTTTTTTTGGTTGCGCGACCTGGCGATCGAAAAAATCTAGGCGATTCCTTTTCAGTCCTCATTCTCGGGCTACTTCAGTGCAGGTTTCCCGATCTTTCTGTAAATTGGGCTTGCCTTCTCGTTCTCGCCCAACGGAAAATCGCGTTTCAATATAAGGCAAATCGATCGTAAAACAACTACCCACATTCACTTCACTGGTCAACCCCACACGACCACCGTGAAGTTCAACAATTCGCTTCACCAGAGCCAAACCCAAACCCGTTCCCTCATATTTACGATTGAGGGCACTATCAATTTGCACGAACGGCTGAAAAAGACGCTTGATATCTTCTGGCGCAATCCCAATACCCGTATCAGTGATCGAAATTCGCACAAAATATTTTTGTAATTCTCCATTTTTGTCTGCCTCGTCCTCGCCCTCTTCCTTTTGGCAAGTCACTTCTAGGGTGATGTGTCCCCCTTCTGGCGTAAATTTAAAAGCATTATTGAGCAAATTCAGCAAAACTTGGCGGATACGACGTTCATCGATGTATAGATCTGGCAAATTAGGCGATAGATTGGTTTCCAGTCGAATATTCTTCTGTTCGGCTTGGGGCTGAATGAATGCCACGCTTGATGTGCAAAGCGCCCCGATCGCGACGGTCGTGCAATTCAGCTCCAAAAATTCCGACTCGATCTTGGCAATATCCAAAATATCGTTAATTAGAGCCAGAAGATGCGCGCCGCTTTTTTCAATATTTTCTAAGGCTTTGTGCTGTTGCTTATTAACTCCACCAAAGATGCCCTCTTGCAAAATTTCCGCCACTCCCAAAATCGTATTTAACGGAGTGCGGAGTTCGTGGCTCATGGTTGCCAAGAAATTATCTTTCAGTCGATTTGACTGCGCGAGTTGATTGTTGGCTGTTTGCAACTTGCGCAGTAGGGTTTGCTGCTGATTAACCATATTGAAAAAGACATCAGACAAATGGCTAATTTCATCGCCTGAATTGTTGATGTCCCTATGATTCCCAATCGTGCGATCGCAAACATCTAAAATGGGTTGCAAACGGCGATTTAAAAATCGAATAAACAACCAAACAACCAAAAGCAAAAAGACGGCTGCAATGATTGTGGCGCTAATGGCTCCTAGCAGAGCAGGTTTGGCAACAGTCTCATAGGGAATCGCTTCCAGCATCACCCATTGGGTTCTGGGAACTGTTTGATAAACCCAATAGATTGAATCAGATTCAAAATGTGATTTTTCAATGCCTTGGTTAATTCGGTAACGAATTTGTTCCCAAACCGGTTTTAGGGATGGAATGGATGAAACATTAGCCATTTGGGCAGCCTGACGAGGATCAAGAGAATAACTCAAGAGTTGCCCATTTTTTGTGATTAGGGCATGGTAGCCATTGCTATTGAATGAAGGATCATCTTGACTCAAATTAAGATCACTAGCATCAATATCTTTATTAAGATCATCAATATTAATATCTCCGTTCATCACGGCAATTAATTGACCTTTTTGATTACGAATCGTCCCTGAAAAGGTCATGAGCGGAATGGGATAATTATCATTCATATAAGGCTCTGACCAAAGATAGCGATCGGCCTTAGCCGCGTCTTTAAAATATTGCATCTTGGGATATTGATCTACTGCCCATAGATCAACCAGCGTAAATTTAGGATTTTGAGCCAGTCTAACCCCGCGATCGGGAATAGATTCTTCAATATAGGGCCCAAACCACTCACGATCGACCAAACCCTTGGGGAACTGCATCACCCCAAATCCGGTGATCAGCTTAGGACGAGCTGACATAAATGAAAGTACTAATTTCTCGTAGGCCTCAGGCGATCGCACACCACTATCGTGCAAGAAGATCGTTGCGGAAACCAAACTCTTTAAAAAAGTTTCACCACTGAGCAGCTCCGCATCAAGATGTCGAACCTTGTTATCCGTTTCCGACGTTAGTTGCAAAATCCGAACGGACTTCAGCTCACTATAAAATAAATACCCTAAGCTGCCGAGACCAATGGAAGCGGCAGAAATCACCGCCACAAACAAGCGAGTGCCGATCGAACGAAGTCCAAATTTCATTGATTTAGCCGGGACGGTTAGATCGTTTTGGGTTGAATTACTTGTCATTGCTTAGCCCAGTGGCCTCAGTGGTGAACCCTGTAAAGTATAAAGACGCACTTCCTTAGCTTAAAAAAACAGCCTGAAACGCTCATTAAGGTACATGACAAAATCACGAGGTATAAAAATATAATTGAGTCCTAAATTTATTGATACTAAATTTTTAAATTATCCTGAAAAAGATACAATAAATTTAGCAGCAGTTAAGCTTTTTGCCCACGATCAATTAACTGTTGAATGACCTAATCAACAGCTCATCTTCAGTCTGCTCTTGGTCGCCCAACCAATACCCACAGCCCTCGTCCGCTGACTGTGGACGAGGGGCTAATTCTGGGGTATTTCGCGCAATATTTTTCCGGCCGTTCCCGCTCAGCCCTCGCCCTCAGCCTTTTTAGGAGCCAGCTCCCCGATCGCCCGGCCCAAGTAAGCCTCGACAAAAGCCTGCGCCGCTTCCGGGTTCAACTGCTCCAACGCATCCACGATCGCCGGAATCGATTCCGCCGTCGGGTCGCGCGTTTCCGCGAACCAATGGCTAATGGTGGCGCGATTGATGCCCATGTTCACCGCCAGTCGATTCTGAGCGATGTTGTACTGCTGCAACGTTTTGCGTAGTGCTTTCCCGGCTTTTCCCATTCAGCTTCTATCTTCAATCTGCTTGGGCGACAGTTCCCCGATCGCCCGGCCCAGGTAAGCCTCGACAAATGTCCGTGCGGCTTCCGGGTTCAACTGCTCTAGGGCATCCACAATAGTCGGGATTGCTTCCGCCGTCGGGTCGCGTGTTTCCGCCACCCAATGGCTCATCGTGCCGCGCGCAATCCCCATCGTTACGGCTAAACGATTTTGCGTGAGGTTGTGTTGCTGTAGCGTTTCGCGTAATGCTTTCCCGGCTTTTCCCATGCCGCTCATGGTGTCAAACTCGGGAAATTGCGTAAAGGTTGCGAATTGACAACTTAATCGATTACAGTAAGTTTGTTGTCGATTCGCAGCATTCAATCGATATGACTACCCCAACCAACGGCGATCGCCCCATTCTGGAACGCCTGAACCATCTGGACGATCGCTGCAACCGGATCATCCTCGTGGGCCAAAGCGAGTGGGTCGATCGCCTGGTCAAGAGCCTGCACCTTTGCGGCATCGGTGAAACCATCCTCTGGAGTCCCGCCGTCCCCACGGGCCAACCCGATCAAGTGGTGCAAATCCTGTCGCGATCGCGCCTCTAAACTCCCAAACAGAGACAGACAGCGCCACTCGATCGCTTGGTTGTAGAATGAGCGCTGTCTGAATCACGCTGCACGGTCTACACAGGTTATAAGTTGTTGATAAGTCTGTCCTCAGGTTGTTGAAAATCATTCAGAAACACTTTTTCATGCGTTAAGCTAAAATTGGCGACTACAAAAAATCTTTCTAGTAACTTAAGGTATTTCTTCTTAGAGAATTGGCTTCAATGGCGCACAAGTACAACATCAAGGCTTTCTATGCAGGAACCAAAACCTCAGAAAAGCTTCTCAAGCTATATTCTTCTCTTGTAGTCATTGAGCTGACCATCAAAGATAATCTAAGACAGAAGCAAGAAACTTGGCCAGGAATTAGGCATGATATAAAACGTGGCATAGATAACTTATTTCCTGATTCTGATCCACTGCCTGACAGAATTTTCTCTCCTCAGCCAGCAATCATTAAGCAATTAAAAGAAAATGTGGAGAAACTTGAAACTGACTTTCGTAACTTGTATTGCACAGGAGCCAACGGACTGTCACAAGAGGCTATTGTCAATAAATATCCAGACATTCGATACTTACAGCATAATTCTGACGATCATAATGGACATTCTGGAGAGACAACGGAGGAAAGTTTAGATAATGCTTTGGCAACAGTTCAAAGCATTATTAGCAGCTTGATAAAACTTTCATTATTGAGTGAAAAATAATTCTATGCTTTCACTAAAAAGCTTAATTCGCAAACTACAAGATGTCTACGGGGCAGATAGCCTAAAAGTAGTCTATCGTCATCCTACGCTATACCTTGCTTGTATTTCTGAAGAGTTTGCCACAGTTCCACCAGATCAGCGTGATGTGATCGCAGCAAATAAAATTCAATCTAGCACTGCCACTATTTACGAAACGCTCTACTATGCATCTGCCTCCATTGACTTCCTAGCGCCAAATGAATTTGAAAATGGCTATAGTAGCCAGCTTCGGGAACGGGGTTATCATTATGCATCTGCCTTGACACAAGATTTTCTTCATCAACCAGCCCTAGACACAGTAGAAGAAGCTGATGATCGATTAAAAGTAGTTCATTTTTATGGCTATAAGGGTGGACAAGCAAGATCTACCATTCTTGTGATGCTATCCAAGGCTTTGGCCAATGATGGCTGGAAAGTGTTGGTAGTAGATTTAGATACAGAAGCGCCTTCATTAGATGTTCTCTATGGAGCACCTAATGAATCAATTCGTAGTACCTTGCTTGGCTTTGGGCGTTCTGGAGTTGATGTTGAGCCATCACAGGTTTTTTCCAGTATTGGTCAAGTTGACGCGATTTTTTGTCGCCCAGCCATCTCAGAATATGAAATCGAAGCTGCTGTATTGCCTCTACGCTTATCAATGGATTCCTTGCTGACAGAACGGTTAGCAAGAGAAGTGGAGAAAGTGGCTAAAAAGCATTCGTATGACATAGTACTTTGTGACCATCGATCAGGAATTTCTGCGACTCCCCTACCTTGGATCTCAACTTTAAAAGGCCCTACTGTCATTTGCAATCGACTTGATTACCAATGGCAACTGGCAAAAGAATTCTTTCAGGCTCTTTTGCGCGAAAACTCTACTGATAGAGGTTGCTTTATTTCATTCAAACCCGACAATGAAACAAGAGATTCTTATGAGAGACGAACTGCTGCCCAAAGAGAAGAACTCTTAGAGTTATTGGCAGACGTTGAAAACAGCAACCTTAGCTCTGAAGAATCTGACAATCTTGCTATTGGCTTGCTTGAAGATCATTGGATCATGTGGCCTTATGATTCTGCTTTTCGCGAGAGTCATAGTGGTCAAATGCCAGAAATCAGTGAACTTGCCGATCAGACAAAAGATTCGATTAATAACATTCGTAGTGTTCTGAGTCTGGGTTTGCTAGACAAGAAAGTCATTCAGGATCAGATCCAAGAATCGAGTGATGAAGGTCTACTAGTTCAGACTAAGAATTTCCGTGAATTGCTACGCCCTGGTAACGAAACAGCTTACATTTTTGGCAAAAAAGGTACTGGTAAAACTCGCTTAGTTACAGAAATTGCGAAGAAAGGGTTAGGACAACCCCTACTAGTTGATGCGGAAGATAGTACTTTGCAAGGCATACAAGCTAGCTCTCTAATCATTCAAGAGGCTAGAGCAATAGAGTCTTACAAAGACAATCCAATCAATTTCTGGTACGACTTGCTCATTGCCGGGTTGGAAACTGTAATTGAGGATCGAAAAACATCACGCGCCAAGCTTGAACTAAAGTTTAAGCAGCGCGTCGATAATAGTAAATCTTTGCCCAAAAGATCGTCCACTCTTGATGAATTAGTTAAGCAAATCAAAGAACTTGATTTAACTCGTGAATCTCGCACTTTCCTGATTGATAGTGTGGAGATTGCCTTCAATGCCAAACTAATTCGTCGATACACGGAAGCTTTGTTTGAATTTATGCGCTCTGTTACCAGTGAAGTTAGGTGGAGCGAAGTGATCAAGATCAAGCTCTTTATCCGAGATGATCTACGTCGATATAGTGCTGAAAATCTTGAACAGCAAGCTCGCACTAGCAAGCAGTTGCGTCTAGAGTGGGGAACTCAAGAAATTTTCAATTTTCTACTGTCTAGAATTTCCAAGAAGCCTTGGTATCAAGATCATTTTCCTAATACTGTCAAGAAGCTCGAAATGCAAAGAAATGAGCTAGAGAGAGCAGACGTTTCCGAACAAGAATGTGAGGAACTTATACTGGAGATTTTTCCACCTAAGCTCAAACGAAGTGGCATAAAAATGTTGACGTTTTTGAAAACTTACTTTGCCGATACGGCAAGTGGGTATGCATCCCAGTTGAGTTACTATCCAAGAGTTTACGAAATCTTTCTCGATATCATTGCAGATCCATCATCTAATAAGGATTGGCGTAGCTTCGAGTTTCAGAATAAACAGCTCGATGGTGGCAAGATTAACTCCCTATTGGTCTTTACTGCTCATGAAGATGCGGCTGTGCAGTATATGACACAAGTAAGGGATGAGTTATTTAATGTTCTTGATCTCGATTCAGATTCTGAAAAAAATAAAGAGCATGTTGAAAGACTCCTCAAAGCATTTGAAGGACGCGAATCTCCATTTGTATTTGCGGTACGTGTGCAGGAAATTGCTGACAGTACCCAATTTCCAGAATCAAAAGTAAGGGACGTTTTACAGCAGATGAAAGATTGGGGAATTTTTGAGGATCGAGTGCGATATACAGGAGAATGGAGGGTCGGTGGTCTGTTTAAGTCTGGACTGAAGATGGTTTATCGCCGCAAAACCAACACTGGCGACTAGAAAAGCTGCGTGTCAGCACAGTGTTGATTTAGGAATGGTATGGATCGCCCCTGGGGGCGGGCGCGCCGATCGCCTCGGTTGTACAATTAGGGCGCTTTCTGAATCGCGCCACCAAAGCCGTGTCAACCCCCGAAACCGTTCTCGAATCCGCACCCTTCCCGATCGCTGAAATCACCGCCGAAGGCATCAAGCCCGATGAATACGTCGATATTGTGAATCGACTGGGCCGCCACCCCAACAAAGCCGAACTGGGGATGTTTGGTGTGATGTGGTCGGAACACTGCTGCTACAAGAATTCTCGCCCCCTACTCAGTCAATTTCCCACCAGCGGCCCGCGCATCCTCGTGGGCCCCGGCGAAAACGCTGGCGTGGTGGATCTAGGCGATGGGCTGCACCTGGCCTTCAAGATCGAATCCCACAACCACCCGTCCGCCGTGGAACCCTTCCAGGGAGCGGCAACCGGCGTGGGCGGCATCCTGCGGGACATCTTCACCATGGGGGCCCGCCCGATCGCCATTTTGAATGCCCTGCGGTTTGGCTCCCTGGATGATGCCCGCAACCGCCGCCTGTTTGAAGGGGTGGTGGCTGGCATTTCCCACTACGGCAACTGTGTGGGCGTACCCACCGTCGGCGGTGAGGTCTATTTTGACCCCGCCTACAGTGGCAACCCGCTGGTGAACGCCATGGCCCTGGGGCTGATGGAAACGCCGGAAATCGTCAAGGCGGGAGCCTATGGCATTGGCAACCCGGTGCTGTACGTGGGATCCACGACGGGCCGCGACGGCATGGGCGGGGCCAGCTTTGCCAGCGCGGAATTGACCGATGAGTCAATGGACGATCGCCCGGCCGTGCAGGTGGGCGATCCGTTCCTCGAAAAATCCCTGATCGAAGCCTGTTTGGAAGCCTTCAAAACCGGCGCAGTGGCGGCGGCCCAGGACATGGGCGCGGCGGGTATCACCTGTTCCACGGCGGAAATGGCGGCCAAGGGCGGCGTAGGCATCGATTTGGATCTCGATAAGATTCCCGTGCGCGAGTCGGGGATGGTTCCCTACGAATATTTGCTGTCGGAATCCCAGGAGCGGATGCTGTTTGTGGCGCACAAGGGCCGCGAACAGGAGCTGATCGACATCTTCCACCGCTGGGGTCTGCAAGCGGTGGTGGCCGGGGAAGTGATCGAGGAGTCGATCGTCCGGATTCGGTTCCAGGGGGGAATCGCGGCGGAAATTCCGGCGACGGCCTTGGCGGACAACACCCCGATCTATCGCCGGGAACTGATGGCAGAAGCACCGGCCTACGCGCAGCAGGCTTGGGCTTGGTCGCCGGACTCGTTGCCCGCTTGTTCGGTGACGGGGCTAGCCGATCGCCCCTGGAGCGCGGTGCTGCAAAGCCTGCTGGAAACCCCCTCGATCGCCTCGAAATCCTGGGTCTATCGCCAATACGATCACCAGGTGCAGAACAACACGGTAATCGTGCCCGGTGGAGCCGATGCGGCGGTGGTGCGGCTGCGACCCCAATTGGTGACCGACGTGACCACTCCCTTCACCAAGGGCGTGGCGGCCACGGTGGATTGCAACGCTCGCCATGTGTACCTCGACCCCTACCAAGGGGCCTTGGGTGTGGTGGCAGAAGCGGCCCGCAACCTGTCCTGTGTGGGGGCGGAACCGTTGGCCGTGACCGATAACCTGAACTTCGGCAGCCCCGAGAAGCCCGTGGGCTATTGGCAGTTGGCGAATGCTTGTCGCGGCCTGGCCGATGCTTGCCGGGAGTTGGGCACGCCGGTCACGGGCGGCAACGTGTCGCTCTACAACGAAACCCTGGATTCCGAGGGCAATCCCCAGGCGATCTATCCCACGCCCGTGGTGGGCATGGTGGGGGCGATCGAGAACATTCACCAAATCGCCGGCCAGGGCTTCCAAGGGGCGGGCGATGGAATTTACCTATTGGGCGCGCAAGCTCCCATTACCCTGGGCGCATCGGATTATCTGGCGGCGATCCATGGCACGATCGCCGGTCGGCCGCCCGTGGTGGAGTTCGATCGGGAGCGGGCCGTGCAAGCCGCTTGCCGCAACGGCATTCGCCAAGGCTGGATTCGATCGGCCCACGACTGCGCCGAAGGGGGCATCGCCGTCACCCTGGCCGAGTCCTGCATTAGCGGCAGCCTGGGCGCAACGGTGACGATCGACCCCGGAGCCGATCGCTGGGATGCGGCCCTATTCGGCGAAGGCGGCGCGCGGATCGTGGTGTCCGTGGCGGGCGATCGCGCGGCCGAGTTTGAAACCTGGCTGACGGAGCAGCTCGGCTCCGATTGGGCCAAGCTAGGCACTGTCGGGGGTGATCGGCTGGTGGTCAACGCACCGGACGGCGCAACGGCGATCGATGCGGCTCTGGCGACCATGACCGAAGGCTGGAGCGAGTCGATCGCCCGCCGGATGGAGCGGTTGGTTTAAGGGAGATTGCCCCGTCATCTCGCGCCGCTCGATCGCCCACCAAGGATCACTGTTGATCGTTAGCGATTGATCGTTTGATCGTTCATCGATCGTCAGGTTGATGATCGATAACGATCAACTTAATGATCAATCAGCAGTGCAATCAGGTGATGAACCGCTGATCAGCCACAGGGGCGAGCTTGGTGCTTGCCCAGCAAGCCGATCGGGAGCCAGTAGGATCATTGGAGGCGCGATCGGGATGCCATGGAAATTGCCCCGATGATGATTGCCCTTGAATTCGCCATCGCCACAGCCGATCGATTCCGCAACTTCTGTTACTGTTAAGGCGGGATCGTTAAGAGCTTGTTAACTTCCTGAGTGGCCGATTTTTTGGCTTCCAATCGCTGCACCAGGAATCACCTGGCTCAGGAAACGTTGCGCTAACCAGCCGCGCCAGCCTCACTCGATCGCGATTCTGACCGTCTTTTTGCTAATTCACCCGCTCTTGCTGCTAGGAGTCATTGTCGCCCAATGTTTCCCTCCGAGTCTGAAGACCTGTTCGATCTGATGGGCGATCGGCCCGACAAACCCGAAGAAGCCTGTGGCGTTTTTGGGGTTTACGCGCCGGGCGAAAACATCGCCACCCTTGCTTATTTTGGACTCTTTGCACTCCAGCACCGGGGGCAAGAATCGGCGGGGATTGCCACCTTTGATGGCTCAACGGTACATGTCCACAAGGACATGGGCCTCGTTTCGCAAGTCTTCAACGAAAAAATCCTGCAAGAGCTACCGGGAAATTTGGCCGTGGGCCACACCCGCTACTCCACCACCGGATCCAGCCGTCGTGTCAATGCACAACCGGCCGTGGTGAAAACGCGCTTGGGGTCTTTGGCCCTGGCCCACAATGGCAACTTGGTCAACACGGCGGAACTGCGAGATTCCTTGGCCGCCCGCAACTGTGAATTTGCCACCACCACGGACTCCGAGGCGATCGCGATCGCCATTGGCCAAGAGGTGGACAGTGGTTTGGGTTGGATGGAAGGGGCCATTCGGGCCTTCCAGCAATGCCAAGGGGCCTTCAGTTTGGTCATTGGGACTCCCGACGGCATGATCGGCACTCGCGACACCAACGGCGTGCGACCGCTGGTGATTGGCACGCTGCCCGGTGCGCCCGAGCGCTATGTGCTGGCTTCGGAAACCTGTGCCCTAGACATCATCGGCGCGGACTATCTGCGGGATGTGGAACCGGGGGAAATGGTTTGGATCACGAACGATGGTCTCGCCTCCTTCTTTTGGGCCACGCAGCCGGAGCCGAAGCTGTGCGTTTTTGAGATGATCTATTTCGCTCGCCCAGACAGCAAGTTCCACAACGACAGCCTCTATAGCTATCGAATGCGGTTGGGACGGCGTTTGGCGATCGAAACCCCGATCGATGCGGACATTGTGATTGCTGTGCCCGATTCCGGTGTTCCTGCCGCGATCGGCTATTCCCAGGTTTCGGGCATCACCTACGCCGAAGGGTTGATCAAAAACCGCTACGTGGGCCGCACCTTCATTCAACCGACCCAAACCATGCGGGAATCGGGAATTCGGATGAAGCTGAACCCGTTGCGGGATGTGCTCGCGGGCAAACGGGTGATTATTGTGGATGATTCGATCGTCCGGGGAACCACCAGCCGCAAGATCGTAAAAGCCTTGCGGGATGCGGGAGCCACGGAAGTTCACATGCGCATTTCTTCGCCGCCGGTCACCCATCCTTGCTTCTATGGCATCGACACGGACAACCAATCGCAACTGATTGCGGCCACCAAGTCAGTGCAGGAAATTGCCGATCAAATTGGTGTGGATACGCTGGCCTACCTGAGCGAAGAAGGGATGCTGGAAGCGACCCAAGATGCCACGCAGAATTTCTGTACGGCTTGTTTCAATGGTCGCTACCCAATTCCAGTGCCAGCCCTGTTGAAGCGATCGAAGCTGATGCTGGAAAAGCTGGAACCGGCTACGGTGGGTTCCTAGTTCTAAGGGCCTGTTATCAGCGACCCATGCATTAATCGGGAATTAACCAATGGGGCGATCGAACTTCTTGATCGCCCCATTTTTGATGGTTTTGATAGTTGGGATTGTTTTGAGTTGAATTGTGTTGAGTTGTTTTGAATTGGATTATTTCTAGGGGGTTTGGGGTTCCCGATCGCTGGGTGAATTTTCCAAGGGCGGCAACTCCAGGGGAAGTAACTGCTGGGCCGGTGTGCGTATGTCGGTGGGTTGTTCAAAAAACAGCTCGATCGAACGGTGAATTTTGGTTAGCACCGCCTCCGCCATCGGATTTTCACGGGGGTTATAGCTCCCCACCAGCAACAAACTCAAGCGCGGGGTGACGGGAATCAGGGTGAGCCAGGTGCGATCGAACTCTGGGCCCGCTTCTGGTTTTGTGTCCCTTGCGTCTTTGGCCTCTGAACTCACCGGATTTGGCATCGCCTGATCCGAGATTACTTGATCTGCAATCACCCGATCTGAAATCACTCGATCTAAAACCATTCGCACAGCCGATCGCCCGGCCAAGCTCAGAGTCGATCGCTCGGTTAAGGTCAAGCCTGCCGCTTCTGCCCGAGTTGTTAAATCCGTTTCCGCCGCTTCCATGGATTGATCTAGCAGCACCAAATCCAACCGAATCAGCGATCGGGGCAGGGGTTTGGGTTGCCATCCCCGAGACGGGGCGATCGGCTCGCTATAGAACACCGAGTGATAATCCCGATGGAGCGGCATATTCCAATCGATCGGCAGTTCGATCGCCCAAAAGCCTTGGGGATGGCGCACTTTGCGATATTGATAACGCCAGTCCAAGGGCGTTTGGGGCGCTTGCCCAGCCGGCCCCGGCTCGGCCCCGGCTGGGGTCAGGATTCCACCCCACAGCCATCCCAGGCAGCCCACCAGCCCGATCGCTCGCCAACACCAACCACTCCGCACACCTTTCACCATTCCCAAATCCCGACTACCGCCGAATCATCGCCCAAACGCCGCCCATTTGCCCCGATCGCGCGATCGATCGCTTCCCTAAAACTCCCCTCGTCCCACCACGCCTCAGGAATGCAACGCAATCGATACCCGATCAGCCACCATTCCGCTAGGCCGGCCAGCGGTCGGTTATCTCGCCAGAGCCGCCCCCGCTCCACAGGATAAGCTGGACAGTAGGCAAGCCAAGGCTTGCACGCTTTTGGATTTTGAGCCACTCCTGTTGCATTCAATTTGTATTCAATTTGCATTCAAACCGGATTGATTTGATCTCGAATCAGTACCGAATCAAGACTGAATCAAGACCGAATCAGTACCGCGTCAACATCGCGTCAATAGCGTTCCAGAACCATGAGTTTAGGTGATCAGTGGAATCGACTGACGGGCAAAAGCCGCTTCGTCGTCACCCGCATTTTTGTGCATCTAGCCGGGTCAGAAGTGGCCCCCTTGCTGGGCAAGCTCAACCAAATTGCTCGGGAGGCGATCGAAGCGGAAGGGGACTTGGACGTTTTGGGCCAGGGCCTGTCAGACCTTTGCGAAAGCCTGCTGCAATATCGAACCTATTGGCAGTCCGCCAGCAATGAGGGGGATGTGTTTTGGGATGAAGGAGAAGCGGGCGATCGGTTCAATGACCTATTCACCGACTCGGCGGCCCGCTATCTCAGTCAACCTGACCTGGATTTGCCCAGCCAACTGGATGACGACCTGCTGACCCTCCCGGCCACGAGCAACCTGTTGGTGATGTTGACGGCGGGCTATGAAGGCGAAGTCCCCAGCCTCGAAACCAACCTGGCCGATTCTGAAGCCTTAGCAACGGGTCTCAAGGCTCTGGCAAACCTCCACTACAATCAAAAATTGCGGGCTGTGCAGGTACACTTTGCCCCTGCCCGTCTGGGAGATGAGCTAACGAATGATCAGCTCCTGCAAAATTTCCCGGAACTGATTCCGCTGTAGAAACTCCCGCTTAGGGGGTCTTTTGGAGGAATGCCGTCCCATCGGAATCACAATCCGAGAAATCAGGGTCGGTCTTTTTTAATCAATGCTCGCTTGCTGTTTTGGCTTGCTGTTTTGGCTTGCTGTTTTGGGGCTGCGGCTCTTGGTTCGGCCGCCACCGCGCGATCGATTCGTTGCTGGCGGATTGCAGACTTGGCCCATTGCCGGCTTGGCCCACAGAACTCAGCTTCTTGGCCGCCCAATGGCCTCAAGCGTGATTTTGTTGTTTTGAGATAGCCCTATGCTCCGAAAATTATTGGCTTTGGTACTGGCGATCGCGATCGCCTGGGTCACGATCACCGGCTCACCAACGGTGGTGCGAGCGGAAGCCTTGCCGAGCGCCATTGTGGCCGCCGTGCCTAGTGCTGCCAAATCCCTGCCCACGGGCGACTATCCGGTTCAGCAGGCCGCCTATGACGACGGCACGGGGGAATATGCCCTGATGCTGTTAAACACGCCCGCTGGTGCTTCGCCGGTTTTTCGCACCTCCGAGTTGCAGATGGCCCGGCTGGATGACGAGGCGATCGCCCAAGGGAAAAAGCCCTACCTGGCCATGAAAGACGGTCGGCCCGTGCTGTACCTCAACGAAGACTTCAAAATCGAATATCTCCATAGCGAAACCGCTGTCCAAACCAATCCCCAAACGGGTGAGCAACAAACGGTGATTGTTCGCCGTGAGTCTAGCTTCTGGTCTCCTTTTGCTGGGGCGATCGCGGGTCAAGTGGTGGCGAATGCTTTGTTTGCACCCCATTACGTGCTGCCCCCGGCCTATTTGCCCGGTCGCCCCTTGGTGGGCTACGGCGGCTATGGTCGCAGCTACGGTGATGCCATCAGCAGTTATCAAAACCGCTACAACGCTGCCCCCGTGGCCGAGCGCAACCGCCAGCAGTTCCGCGCCACCGGCAATGTGGCTCGCAATGCCACGGGGCTGAACCGCCCAGCCGCCAACAACCGAGCCAAGGCCACTGGCTCCGGCTTTGGGAGCAGCACCTTCCGCAGTAGCCCTAACCGCCGCGTGGCTGCTCCCCGGCCCCGCAGCAGCTTTGGCAGTAGCTTTGGGCGATCGCCCGTGCGGATGCGATCGAGCTTTGGCAGCTTCCGCCGTCGGTAGGTAATTACTCCCAGTTGATTACTGATCCCAGTTGATTAGCGTCCCATTACCACCGCCCGATGAACGGTGGTTTGCGGAACAATTTCCGAACAATTGCCAGCGTTACTCACCGTTTGGCACAGCGCGATCGATTCCTGAAACAGGGGAGTCGATCGCTTTTTGATCCCTGACTTTTTCAAACTGGCTAACTGCGTTGCTAACCGCTTGGCTAACTGCATTGCTAACCCCTGGCAAAATGGCTAGCAAAATGAGCAGCGATGCTGGATTGCACGATGCAACAGCACCTCGTAGTGGCGATCGCGGATGTTATAAGCCCCAAATCGTTCCAAGTGTGGATTCATCATCTGGGCATCAAACAACAGAAAATCGCGACGGCGCAGGTGCTCAACCAGCTTGACCATTGCCACCTTCGAGCCATCGGGAATTTGATAAAACATCGATTCGCCAATGAACGCCCCACCAATCACAATCCCCAAAACGCCGCCGGCCAGGTGGTCGCCCTGCCAGGTTTCAAAACTGTGGGCATAGCCAGCGCAATGGAGCGCCCAATAAATTTCCTTTAGCTCTTCCGAGATCCAAGTGGTGTCCCGATCGGCACAGCCTTCCACCACATCCCGAAATGCTCGATCGATCGCCACCGTAAACCGATTTTGATTCAGCACTCGCCGCAGGGACTTGGGATATCGGAAGCGATCGTCCAGCGGAATCAGTGTCCGTTCCCGGCTGCAATACCAGCCCAAATCGTTACCCGTTTCATCGGCCATTAAAAAATAGCCGCGCGAATAGCCAGCAATCAGCGCCGGAATATCGTATTGGGACATGCAGGAGTCGGTGGTGTTGCCCATCGGCCCTTGAAATAGCACAGTGGAGCCGATTCTAGCGCGATCGCCTGATCCCTATGCAACCAATCCCCTGAATCTCTGCAACTGACCAGCCAGCCCCATGCAAATTAGAAATACTGGTTTGGGCGATTTCGCTGCGATCGCTCGCTTAATCTCGCAATTGATGCCTTATTTCTATGCTTCGCTCCAACCAAGCGGTAACGTAATTTTAAAAGTTGTCCCTACATTAAGCTTGCTGTCTACTTTGATTGTTCCATGCTGCAAGTCTACAAAGCGCTTGACAATATTCAAACCCAAGCCAGTTCCAGGAATATTACTGACGTTTTTACCTCGACGAAAAGGTTCAAATAAGTGGGGTAAATCTTCACGGGGAATGCCGATGCCTTGATCGCAAATTTGGAACGTCACCTGACCGCTGCGCTTTGACAGTCGCAAACAAATTGGGCTTTGATGGTGATGGGAATATCGAATTGAATTAGAGAGAATATTAGTCAAAATTGATCGCAATAATTTTTCGTCTAAATTGGCCATCACATGACGATGCCGACTCAACATCGATAGTGATTGGTGATCAGATATTGCTTGCATTTCTGCTACCAAGCCATGGCAAAACTGCACTAGCTCGATCGGCTGAGGTTGAACCATGAGCTTATGGGCCTCAGTTTTACCGATCACTAGAATGTCATCAATCATTTGAGTCATGCGTTCTACATCGTTCTTGACTCCCTGAAGATAATTTTGGCGCTGCTCATGGGAAAGCTGTGCATCATAACGGTCAAGCGATGATGCTGACAGCAAAATATTATTTAGTGGGTTGCGAAATTCATGACAAACCATCGAAACAAAGCGAGATTTGAGATCGCTTAGCTCCTGGAGTTCTTGATTGGCACGATGAAGTTGAGCCGTGCGATCGCGCACTTTTAACTCAAGCTCCTCATTGGTTCGCTGCAACAAAGTCTCTGCCCATTTGCGTTGGGTAATATCTTGGAAGGTAACCACCGTTCCAATCACATTTCCCTGCTGATCTTGCATGGGCGTGCTGATATATTCAACGGGAAAACTCGATCCATCCTTGCGCCAAAAAACTTCCGTATTGGCACGATGAATTCGTCCGTCTTGAAAAGCTTGATAAATTGGGCAGTCATGGATGGGATAGGGTTGGCCATCGGGTTTGGAATGATGCAAAACCGAATGCATGGACTGACCAATTAAGTCCTGAATTTCCCAACCAATCATGCTGGCCGCCGCTGGATTCACAAAGGTTACTCGACCTGCTAAATCCAGCCCATAGACCCCCTCGCCCACCGCATTCAGGATTAACTCATGCTGGCGACGCAGGGTTTCTAGGTCAGTTTCCGGCGATGCTCGTAAGGCGGAGATATGCGCCTCAGCCGGTGTCGTGGTCGGCTTTGAAACAGGCTGTGACCAATAATATTGCCGCATGATGTCCAGAATTCCTGACAAATTTTGCGACTGATGAGGATGTGTATCCTCTTACACTACACGGTTTGGAGAATACGCCCGAAACTTGGCCGGCATGGTACACCACCCAGGTCATTACTGTAAATCAGGCAGTTCATGACGAAAGTTTTGGTGATTGAAGACGAAGCGCAAACCCGCAGCATCTTCATGGGATGTCTGACGTTTGAGGGGTTTTGTGCGATCGAGGCTGAGAACGGTTCAATCGGGATCAAGTTAGCCCAAATGCATCTGCCAGATTTGATTATCTGCGACGTTATGATGCCTGATCTTGATGGTTACAGCGTTCTATCGGCCATTCGTCGCCATCCGGCCACCGCTGCAATTCCATTTATTTTTCTCACTGCCAAAGCAACCATGGCAGATTTGCGCCAGGGGATGGAATTGGGCGCAGATGATTATTTAACCAAGCCCTGTAGCGTTGAACAATTGTTGGCGGCGATCACTACTCGCCTAGAACGAAAAGCCCAATTGGCAGCGAGTTTTCATGCATCCCCAGCAGAAAGCAAAATAAACAGTCAATCCGAAAACGGAATTTTTCCTGACTGTTCTCGTTTATCACAAGTATTTGCATTCATCGAAGCCAACTATCACCGCCCGATCGGGTTAAATGATGTGGCCAAGGCGGTCGGCTATTCACCTGCCTATTTAACGAATTTGACCCAAGAGCTAACGGGCTACAGCATCAAGCGTTGGATTACGGAACGCCGTATGTCCCAGGCACGAATGTTACTTTGTGAAACCGATCAACCCGTGCGCCAAATTGCAGCGGGAGTGGGCTATGCAGACGTGGCTTACTTCACTCGCCAATTTCGGCAGCTCTATGGCGATCCGCCCCAGTCCTGGCGAAACTCTGTGCGACTACGATTCGCATAGGAATGGTATTGAATACAACAAAATAGATCAATTATTTGTGTATAGAACTATCTCTGCATAAAGCGCAGATGTGATTCCAAAATTTCAGAAAAATTGACGCTTTTTGCTTGATTTTTCCGAAATCAGGGGATTCTAGCGCATTATTTTCCAAATGCGAGTTTTCTAAACTTCCCACAGAGTTCTTGGTTGTTCTTTCAAGAGCGAAAAAAAATCCTACTCTTGCCAAAAAAATTCTAATGCGATCGCCCATTATTCCTTGGTATTGTGCAAAGCAACAGACCCGAATGTTGTCCTGCGCAATACCAATTGGAGCAGCTCATGTCATCAGTGGATATTCGCTCTCAGGCTCAAGTCGAACTCAGTCGTTGTCCCTGCGGAGGAACTCATTTTCCTCAGGATCACTGGCAAGCGGCCGAAGGAATGCCCCACGATCCGGCAGAACTCGTTAATGATCTCATTCGGATGGGTTTGTACAAGCCTGAAACCCTAGAGCTGGCCAGGACACTGACTGAAGTGGAGATGAAAGAAGCGCTGCTGCTGCGACAAATGGGCGGCAACCCAGAGCGAGAACGCTTTTGTCAGGCGCTGATTAAGGAAGCAGGCGGGCTTGATCAGGTATTTGCAGCCGCATTCGGTGTTCACTCCACGGAATTTTTTAGCAACACCATTCACAATAGTGAATTTAGCCGACGAGAATTCCTAAAACGAGTGGTGGTGGCTGGAGCATTGATCGCCGCTGCTAGCTGCGGCCCACAACAGGGTCAAGCCCCCACAACAGATCAGTCCCCTGCGGCGGATGCGCCAACGAATTTGGAGAAAAAGGATTTAACGATCGGGTTCATTCCTATCACCTGCGCCACCCCGATCGTGATGTCGGAGCCGCTGGGTTTCTACAGCAAATATGGCTTGAATGTGCAAGTGAAAAAGATGCCCAACTGGGCCGCTGTTCGGGACTCCGCGATCGCGGGTGAACTCGATGCTTACCACATGCTTTCTCCCATGCCGATCGCGATCACCCTCGGCTTAGGTTCAGCAGCATTTCCCATCAAGCTGGCCAGCATTGAAAACATCAATGGTCAGGCAATTACCGTTGCTACCAAGCATAAAGGTAAGGTGAAGGAAGCCAAAGACTTCAAGGGCTTCAAAATTGGTGTGCCCTTCCCCTTCTCGATGCACAATATGCTGATTCGCTATTACCTAGCGGCTGGGGGACTCAACCCAGATAAAGATGTGCAAATTTCACCCGTGCCACCGCCGGACAGCGTTGCCAAAATGGCAGCAGGTGAAATTGATGCCATGTTGATGCCTGATCCCTTCAATCAACGGGCTGTTTTTGAACAGGTTGGGTTCATTCACATGTTGACGAAAGATCTGTGGGATGGACACCCCTGCTGTGCTTTTGCCGCTAGTCAATCGTGGATTGATGCAAATCCCAACACCTTCCGGGCCGTAAACAAGTCGATTATTGATGCGGCTGCCTATGCAAATACGCCAGCTAATCGTCCTGAAATTGCCAGGGCTTTGATTGAGCGTAAGTATCTCAATCAACCCTTGCCTGTGGTGGAAGCTGTGCTAACGGGCAAATTTGAAGATGGGCTGGGCAATACGCAGGATGTGCCCGATCGCATTGGCTTTGATCCCTATCCTTGGAAGAGTTTTTCCAAGTGGATTGCAGCACAATTAGTCCGCTGGGATCTGATGCCCAAAGACAAAGCAGATTACGACAAGATGGCCCAAGATATTTTCTTGACGGATTTGGCAGCGGAACTGCAAAAAGAACTGGGTCAAACGCCGCCCAGCACTGCCGAACGGCCTGAAAAGCTGAAGTACGACACCTTCGATCCCAAAGACCCCGCCGCTTACGTTGACGAACAAATCAAGCGGTTTAAAGTCTAGCGAGGTTTACCATCGTGACCAATGAAGTACTCCGCTCTGCTCCATCAAAAGTTAAGCCATTTCGGCTGAATACCGACCAACAAGCCTTCTTGTTGTTTGTGGGAATTCTGCTAGTGTTTTTGGGGCTGTGGGAGTTGGGCGCAAATTCCAAACTCTTCTTGCCCATCATGCCCTCTGCTAGCCAAACGATCGCCGATCTTTGGTTTTGGATCTCAAACCCGTTTTTTGATAATGGGCCCAACGATCAGGGCATTGGTCTTTTGTTGTTAACCAGTTTGCGCCGAGTTTTGAGTGGTTTTTTGATTGGCACGGCGATCGCCATTCCCCTGGGAATTTTGATTGGTCTATCGCCCGTGGTTTCCAAAGCCGTTGACCCCTTCATTCAAATTCTGCGTCCTGTTTCTCCGCTCGCCTGGCTGCCATTGGGTCTGGCACTCATGCGAGATTCGGAAAGAACAGCCCTGTTTGTCATCGCAATCACCAGCATCTGGCCGACCCTAATTAACACCAAGTTCGGGGTCAGTAATGTAGATCCAGCCTATCTGAACGTGGCCCACACCTTAGGCGCTTCCCGCTGGCGAATCGTTACCAAGGTAATTTTGCCGGCCGCTGCTCCCAACATTGTGTCCGGGCTACGAATTAGCCTAGGAATTGCTTGGTTGGTGATTGTGGCGGCGGAGATTTTGCTGAGTGGTGGAATTGGCTATTTCGTTTGGAATGAGTGGAATAACTTGAAGATCACCAGCATCATTACTGCCATCTTGATTGTTGGGCTGGTAGGGCTGCTGATGGACTACCTATTTGGTGTATTGCAACATCGAGTTTCCTTTGGCCAAAGGTCTTAATCCATGCAAGTTCCTGCATCTAAAATGGCGCTCCCCTCCCTTGAACCGCCTGTAGCGCATCTGACACTGCACGGTATTTCCAAAGTATTCCCGGGACGCACGGGCAAGATGGACAAACTACTGCGGCGCACCTCAAAATCTTTTGTGGCGATCGCGGATATTGATCTGGAAGTGGAGCCTAACACCTTCGTTTCAATCATTGGGCCATCGGGTTGTGGCAAGTCCACGTTGCTGAACATTATTGCGGGATTATCTCAGCCCACCACGGGACAAGTCAGCATCAATGGTCAGCCGGTTTCTGCACCTGGGCCCGATCGCGGCGTTGTGTTTCAAAACTATGCCCTGATGCCCTGGATGACGGTTGCCGAAAACATCGATTTTGCGGTGGAAACAGTCTACCCAACCATGGGAATTGCCCAGCGAAAATCGATCGTCCAAGACTACATTGGTTTGGTGGGGCTACGGGGAGCTGAGGCTAAACACCCCCATGAACTTTCAGGGGGAATGAAGCAACGGGTGGGCATTGCTAGGGCGCTGGCAATCAATCCACAAATTTTGTTGATGGATGAACCCTTTGGCGCTTTGGATGCGCTCACACGCGGTTTTCTCCAAGACGAAATTGAGCGAATTTGGGAGCAAGAACGCAAGACCGTGATCTTGATTACTCACAGCATTGAAGAAGCGCTGCTGTTGTCTGACAAGATTGTGATGATGACACGGGGCCCGGCTGCGGGTATTGCTCAGGTGCTGGATGTGCCATTTCCTCGGCCGCGCCGTCGGGAAGAACTGGATCAATATCCGGGCTACCACGAACTAAAAGCGGCAATGGAGCAGCATTTGTCCTACGAAACTCGGGCTGTGGAAGAGTCTCGGGTGCGGAAATAACTACCGTTGGCCGCAGACAGAATCAACCCCGTCAAAATCAGCAACGCAACCCAAACATTGAAAGGAAAAAATATGTCTACCACTGAAATTCCCGCAATCACCGCAACCCTATTGGCAGCTAAAAAGGCAAAGGGGGTGACATTCACGGAGCTAGAACAGGCGATCGGTCGGGACGAAGTGTGGATTGCGGCAGTGATCTATCGCCAAGCGTCTGCCTCTGCTGATGAAGCTAGCAAGCTGCTCAACGCTCTGGGACTCAGCGAAGATTTAGTGCCAGAACTGACAGAATCTTCGGTGAAAGGGCTGGGGCCCGTGGTTCCTACCGATCCGCTGATCTATCGGTTCTACGAAATCATGCAGGTCTATGGAATGCCGATGAAAGCTGTGATTCATGAGAAGTTTGGCGATGGGATCATGAGCGCGATCGACTTCACCTTGGACATTGAAAAAGAAGAAGATCCCAAGGGCGATCGCGTGAAAATCACCATGAATGGAAAATTCCTGCCCTACAAAAAATGGTAATCAGGAGCATCAACCATGAAACAGCGCCATGCTGCTGCTAGGTCAACAGCTAAAACTGACTGGCTAGCCTACATCACCAAAATCTTAGCCTTCATCGGACTTTGGCAAGTCATTTCTAACAGTGCCCAGTTGTTGACTCATTGGTTTTGATAGGTGCAAACTTTAGTGTGGAGGCGATGCGATGCATTACTTCCACACTAAGATCAACAATGAAATCGATATTCTTAAACAGGGCGATCGGCTTGTAGTTTCTTCAATGCTCTTCCTGACCCTAGTTCCGTGCTATCTCGACCAGCCCGTAACCAGCTACATCAACAAAAATGTTTTATCGCATCCCTTTTTTGTTCATATTAAACCCATAAACGTAAAGGTCAGCAAAGCGATATCGCTCATCCTTAGGTCGCCATTCCGCCAGCCCGATCGACTTCAAGAGTTGTACAAAGCGCTCAAAATCTGGCTCAACCTCTCGGGCAGAGTTTTCCCAGCATTGCCGCAACTCTTGCGGTTGCAGTAAGGCATCTTTTCCTGACAAGGAATCAAAGAATGCTGAGAGATTGCCATACTCTTCACGCATTTCTTGGCAGCGTGCTCGTGAGGCTTCTTCGAGTGCATCAGCCATAAAGCGGCTTCGGAAAAGGCGATCAGATTGCAATTTAGGGTCGTTTTTATGTTGCAATTCTAATTTCTTTGCCTCAGTTAGCAACACTACCAAGCTACGGGGATAGGTTGCGTCACTAGTATCGCTCAGGCGATCATAAACCCAGCGATAGAGATATTTTCCACGCGATCCCAAGCGTATGCGATCGCCCCACAATATCTTCAAGGCTTCAACCAGCGTCTCTTCCGTTGCTGAATCGGGATCTGGGATAGGGGCAACTTGACTGACTAGGGCTTTGAATTTCTCAGATTGAGTGACCTGACGGTAAGCGAAGCGCAGTAAGTCCACTCGCTTCCATTCCAGTTTTATAGAGCGCCCGCGAAGGTGGCTTCTATTGTCAAAAATCAGTCGTTCCCAAATATCCTCACGAAGGAAAATCTTGATTCGAAGATTAGTTAGTTCCTTTGCATCCAACTCTTGAACTAATTTAAAAAGTCCAGTCAAGGCATCGTTGCGTAAGTTATTGGCTTCTGCTAAATCTTGATCTAGGTTGTCATAAAGCAACCAGATTTTTTGATCTTGCTTCTTGAGATAATTGTCAATGTCTTTTAAGGCATCAAAGATCAACGGTCTTAGCTCACGACTTTGAGACCATTGAAGCAATAAATCTTGGTGCTCTGAGCCAAATTGGAGATTTTTTACAGTACCAAAACTATCTTTTAGCGGTTTATATTTATCTTTCCTCAGACTAATCGATGACTGGCTGTGATCAGCCATTATCCTAAAGAGCGCATAAGAAGCCCAAAAGCCGAGCCAACTTGTTTGAGAATTACTTAAATCGGTACGAATAAAATCAAACTCACTCTCTGTTGGGCGACCGGAGGACAACATGCCATGCCCTGAAAGAATAGTAGTTTTATTCAAACGATCAGTAAGCTTTTGGGCAAAAGCAAAATGCTTCAAAAACAGAAAGTAAAGAGCCGTTTTACCCGTTCCTTTCCGTCCAGTAACCAGACAAACTCTGTCATCTAGAAAATCATAGAAATTAGATGTCTTTTGAAAAATATTACTGAGAGTCGCTTGTTCTTGTGTAGCATCAACATTAGAAAATTGAAGATCTTCAATAATTTTCCAGCGATCACGCTGCAATTGAGTTGATACGGGTAAGCTAGTTGAGTCTTTTGATATTAGATTGGCAATTGGCTGATACCAATCCAAGACAGAATGGACAGGATAGTGGGGAGCGACTGCAATCGGCAGGAGGTATTCAATACAAATCAAGTCATCACTGCTAGCTAGATCTTCATCATCTGGCTCATCACTACTAGCTGGCGGAATGAATTGATTAATAATTTCATTCAAGTCCAGCTGAATTGACTGGGCTATTGCTTTTGAGTCTGAATTAGGGATTGGTGAAAAAACAAAATTAATGTTCTGCTTGCCCAGTGAGCCAAGAGCTTGAACTAAAATTTTTGCCCCTTCTGCATTTTGCGCGTTGGGAAACAAGACTAAAATGGCGGAATCTGCTGCTTGAACCAAGGAAAAAGCACCCCATTGATTCAAGCCAGTTCGAGAATCTACTAAAATCAAATCTGGCTCAATCTGTTTTTTGATATCGCGGGTAAAGACATCCCACAAAGACTCATTACCATTAACCCAAGTACTGGCCTTTAAGTCATCAACTTTTGCTAAATAGTCGAGATCGAGTTTTCCTGTGGGGACAACAAAGAAGCGACCACCACGGGTATCGCCTAATTGCTGATCTCGATATTCCGCTAAGATATCGCCGATTTGAATTTCATAATTTGCTCCGTCAGGCGCATAAGCCCGCTCATAGAAATAATCAACAATGCCGACTTCTGGCGAATCATCCAGATCCAAAGCTTTGCTAAGACCTGGTGCCTCGATATCCAAATCCACCACGACAACTTTTTTGCCCTGTTTTACCAATAGCCAAGCCACATGAATCAGGGCTGTTGTACGGCCAACACCCCCTTTGAAGGAATAGAAAGCAACAGTACGGGGCGATCGGGGCGATCGTTCCTTCACCTCACCGTGATTCTGGGGATTTTGCGCCCACATGGCTAAGTCATGCCAAGTTCTCACCTGCTCACTCCGAGCAGGAGCAGGGCGCTCCATCTCCAAAACTTTTGCTTCTTCAACCGTATAGAGCGACAAGAAGCCTGTTGTCCGCTGAACTAATTTCTGAACTATATCTTGACGAGATTGATGACTCAAATCTTGAAAATGATCACTAACAATCGTTAAATCAATGAAGCCGTCAGACGAAATAGTTAAGTCTAGCCACTCAGTTTCAGGGTGACGAATATAGTTTTTTTCTAATTCTGATTTCAGGTCAAAAATCCAGTTAGTATTCATAACGCTTAATAGTTATCCCTTTGAAAAACCTAGCTATGATAATTTTTCTGAATCCAACCTTTTAAGTTTCGATAGGCTGTCAGCCATCTTGAGTAGTCTTCATCAGAAACTTCATGACAGGCATAGCGCAGACTAATGAAATCCCCACAGGGATCCTGAACAGTTGCTAGCCACCGAAGAACGTCTCTAGACTTCTTGGCCTTGGTGTATAGCTTGGGACAACACTTTAGAGTATTTAGTAGGTGGTGACCAGGATTAGTGATGTTGTGGCCAGGGTCGTGGTCATCTGTTTTCCAAACGTGCATAGCTGAGGGAAAACCACGGAATATTAGGCTTTTTAGCCGACATTCAATGACGATACCGCCCATGTGCATAGCTGCAATTCGGCGATCGGCTTTGGCGAGAACAGCCTGGTCTTGAGCGCGTTCCAGAAAGGCGCTTGCATAGTCTTCAGTCATCAGCTTATCGCATACAACAAAGGGCAGACAGTAGCCTGTCTACCCTTGAAGTTTAGTCTAGCCTAGACTCACAATAGAGTCTACAGCTGCCCTCACTCGATGCCTTCGATGCGGTCTTCCACTTCTTGGTAGAGATCCCGCAGGCGATCGAGGTTTTCATCGCTCGTATCCCAGTAGCCGCGGCCGTTGGCTTCCAGCAGCGTGCCCAGCATTCGGCGGAAAGAGTGAGGATTCAGATCCATCAGCCGCTTGCACATTTCGGGGTCGGCGATGAAGGTGTCGTTTGTGTCCTCGTAGACCCAGTTGTCCACCGCGTCCGCCGTGGCGCTCCAGCCCAGGGTGTTGTTTAGGCGCTTGGCTAGCTCGCGTACCCCTTCGTAGCCGTGGGACAGCATCCCTTCGTACCACTTGGGATTCAACATCTTGGTGCGGGCATCCAGCCGGACGGTTTCCGACAGGGTACGCACTTGGGCGTTGGCGGTGCTGGTGTCGGCCATGTAGGCGGCGGGTTTTTTGCCATCGGCGCGGAGGCTGGCCACCACCTTGGTCGGGTCGGAGTCGTAGTAGTGCGACACGTCGGTCATGGAAATTTCCGACGAATCCAGGTTTTGGAAGGTCACATCGACGGTTTTCAGGGCGCGTTCCAGCAACTCGCGGGACTGCTCCATTTCGCCGGGGTTGTCGGCGGAGAAGGCGAAGGACTTACGCGACAGGTACATGTCTTGCAAGTCTTTTTCCTGTTCCCAGGTGCCGTTTTCCACGGCCAGACCGACGTTGGTGGAGTAGGAGCCGGAGGAGTTGGTGAACACGCGGGTGGCGGCTTGGCGCAGGTTGATGCCGAGTTCTTCCGCTTGGGCCATGGCGTGCTTGCGGACGAAGTTCATTTCCAACGGCTCGTCGGCTTCGGCGGCCATCTTGACGGCCCGATCGAGCAGGGCCATTTGGTTCACAAACAGATCCCGGAACACGCCGGAGCAGGTGATCACCGTGTCAATCCGGGGGCGACCCAGTTCCTCAAGGGAGACCAGTTCCAGCTTGTTGACGCGACCCAGGGCATCGGGCACGGGTTTCACACCCACCAGCCAGAGGATCTGCGCCAGGGATTCACCATAGGTCTTGATGTTGTCGGTTCCCCAAAGGACACAGGCGATCGTCTCGGGGTATGCGCCGCCGTTTTCCTGGCGTTGGCGATCGAGCAGCCGATCGACCACCACCTTGGCTGACTGTACCGCCGCCGTGGTCGGAATCGACTGGGGATCGAGGGCGTGCATGTTCTTGCCCGTGGGCAGCACTTCCGGGTTCCGCACCGGGTCACCGCCGGGGCCGGGCAGGATGTATTCGCCTTCGAGGGCCCGCAGCAGAGAGGCCATTTCGTTGTCGGCCACGATTTGCTGGAGGCAGAATTCCAGGTACTCGAACAGCGGTTTTAGGGAGTCGCGATCGACGTTGCTAAACCCAGCCTCGCTTAGGGCTTCAACCCAAGGCTGCTTCTGGGTTCCGAAGCCAAAGAAGTTGAACTTGGCTAGCTTCGAGAGGCGACCATCGGTGTCGATTTGGGCATCGACCATGGCCTTCACCGCCGTACGGGTGGCTAGGGTGATTTTTTGCAACAGTTCCACATCGGCTAACACGCCCTTATCACTGTTGCGGTAAATCTCTTCGATGTCGCGATAGATGCTGTTGGCGATGATCCGGGGCAGGGCAATGATCCCATCCTCGGGGCGATCGAGGGCGGCAATGTTCACCAGAGTGGCCACCGCTTCTTCGGCCGTGGGGGGCTTACCGATCACGTGCAAACCGCAGGGCAGCAAGCGCGACTCGATTTCCATCAGCTTGCGATAGACGGAACCCACCACCGTATCCCGTTGCTCGGAACTCAGATCCTTACCGGCCGTTTCCGGCAGTTCCACATCCTTGTCCAGATTGACGGCGCGAGCTTGCTCGATAATCGCATCGACGATCGAGGGGCCGCGACCCGTGTCCTTCAGGGTTTGGTAGGAGCCGATCAGATCGCTCAGTTCCTTCAAGCCCTTATAGAGACCGGCATTTTCAGCGGGCGGAGTCAGGTAGGAAATGGTTTCCGCGTAGCCCCGGCGCTTGGCGATCGTCGCTTCGCTGGGGTTGTTGGCGGCGTAGTAGTAGAGGTTGGGGATCGAACCGATCAGGCTGTCGGGATAGCAGTCGTTGGACATGCCGATTTGCTTACCGGGCATGAACTCCAGCGAACCGTGCGTTCCAAAGTGCAGCACCGCATCTGCGCCCCAGACCTTTTCCAGGTAGGTGTAGTAGGCGGCGAATCCGTGGTGGGGGCTAGCCGATCGCGAGAACAGCAGCAACATCGGGTCGCCTTCGTAGCCGAAGGTGGGCTGCACACCAATGAACACGTTGCCGAAATGCTTCCCGAACACCAGCAGGTTTTGGCCGTCGCTGTTCAGGTTGCCTGGCGGTTTGCCCCAGTTCTCTTCCAGCTTCTTGGAATAGGGGGTGAGCTTTTCGTATTCCGCCACGCTCATGCGGTAGGCCACGTTCAGCTCGGGGCTGGCGTATTGGGCCTGGGCATCCTTCAGGACGGCTTCCATCAGCTCCTTGGGCGACTCGGGCACGTCGCGTAGGTCGTAGCCTTCCCGTTGCAGCCCCTTCAGCACCTCATGGATCGAGCCAAACACGTCAAGGTAGGCCGCTGTACCCACGTTGCCCTTATCCGGCGGGAAGCTGAAGACAGTGATCGCCACTTTCTTGTGCAGCTTCGGCTTGCGACGCAGGTTGGCCCACTTGAGGGCGCGCTCGGCAATCGCCTGGACTCGGTCTTGCAGGGCGATCGCCTTACCGGTGTTGCCGTCGCGACCGGAGACAATAATCGGCTCGATCGCCCCATCCAACTCAGGAATCGCGATTTGCAGCGCCACCTGGATCGGGTGCAAGCCCAGCTCGCTTTCTTCCCACTCTTCGGTGGTTTGGAACACCAACGGCAGCGCCACCATGTAGGGACGGTTCAGCCGCTTCAAGGACTCGATCGCCTTCGGGTGATCCTGCCGGGCCGGGCCACCCACCAGAGCAAACCCCGTCAGCGACACCACCGCATCCACGATCGTGGTCGGTTCGCTGCCGTTCTTGCTGGGCAAATAGAAATATTCATCCACCGGCTTCGAGAAGTCCAAGCCCCCCGCAAACACTGGGATCACCTTCGCGCCCTGGGCTTCAAACTCTTGCACCATGCCCACATAGTGCGCGTCATCACCCGTCACCAAGTGCGTCCGCTGCAACACCAAACCCACACAGGGCGCATCGGGATCACGCACCGCATCGGGCACGACTGACGAGCTGCGATACCAAGCCAAATACTCGTTCGTATCCTCAAACATCTTGGGAGCCAGCGGGTGCCAAATTCCCATGTCGGGATAGGTGACCGGCTCGGCATAATCCAAATCAATCTTTTCGCGTGACTGATCGCGCCCCGATTTGTCCGTCTTAAAGACATATTTATCGGCCAGCATTAGCAGGAAGTTTTCCAGGTTCTCCGGCGAGCCACCCAACCAATATTGGAAGCTGAGCATGAAGCTGCGGGCATCCTGGGCCTTTTCCACGGGCAGGAATTTCAGCACGTTCGGCAGCGTCCGCAACAGCTTCAGCATTGCGTCTTCAAAGCCGCTGCCGTTTTGCTGTTTGCGCTTCTTCATGAATTCGCCGATCACGCTCTTGGACTGGCCCAATTGCGCCATCGAGAAAGTGCCCAGCTTGTTCAGCCGCATCACGGGGGGCATGGAGGGGAACACCACGGCCGCATCGAGGCGATCGCGGTGGGGCTGCACGGCGGCCACCACCTTTTCGGCCAGGTCTTCAATAAAGATCAATGAAGCAATGAAGATGTTAGCTCTGGCCACATCATCACAAAAGGCTTCGTAATTTTCGGGACTACGCAGCTCTTCAATCAAATAGCCGCTGATTTCCACGGCCACATTCGGATTGTTGGCATTAATCGACTTGACTGCTGCCGTCAAGGCGCTCTGGTACTGCGCTTCCAGAACGACGTAGACCACCTTGACTAAAGACCGCCCCCGAAGATCTTCGGGTTGGACGTGGCGCACGGCGGGCTTGACGTAGGTGAACATCCGGTACTCTCTCCTGCGGCTGGGTTGGATGAGGATGGAAACTCGAAAACGCTTGCTCTCTAGGCACTTTTACCAGATTGCCGATTGGCGCTGATCTGCAATTCTAGGATCTGACACAATTCGATAAAAATAATCCTGCTAATTATTTCAGTTTGTTGCAAATCGGAAACTGTAAGCGATCACCTGATTCGACAGATTTGTCTTGAGTCGTTGATGGGCTGGATCTTTAATTGGGAGGAGTTTTTATAGGTTTTGGAATCGACAGAAACGAGAATCTTTTGCAATTAGGATTGAGATAAAAATATGGACAAAAACAAAATCAATCTGCCGCTAACTGGCACAAGCTTCTCTGAAATGGGGTCGATTCGATCGGGCTGGCTTGGGTCAATTCTTAAGAATTAGCGATCGCCATGGGTCACAAAACGAGCTATCCCAAGCACTTTGGGCGATCGCCTGGGGCCTTTGGCATCCTGCTTGGGAAGATTGGGAACTGAGCACGGTGCGAAAGACCAATTGAACTGGCAAAAATTGAGCAAAAGCCAGCGATTTTGGTGATCAATCGATCTTGTGATCTTGATTAATCTATGTTGATCTATTTTGGTTAACTTAAATTCGTTAAATTAGCCTATTAGCCTTTGATCTTTAATTTTCTGATCAAATCAGCTTTGGGTTTGCCAATTTTTAATCAGCTAAAGCTGGCAACTAAAGCTGGCAACTAAGTTACTTTATTGATTAACTGCGATAGTTGTTTCAGAAAATATTCAAATGGAGGAAAAGAGTCGATAGTGAGTTTAATTGGAGATTATTCAAAGGTTATCGAAATTGCTTGAATCATTTGAATTTATTTCAATATCAAACCAAAACCACTAGTTTGGTGATTATAGTCAAACTGCCAATCATGAAAAATTGATCAATACGAAATGAAAAGTCGATCAAGCATTGATCGGTGAAATTGATTGATGATGGTTGGCCAATCAATCAATCGATCGTTCTTGATTGATCATTGATCCTGGATTATTCTTCGCCTTTGGCAGCGTTGCTCAGAGGGCCAACGGCTGGCAGATTCAACGACCAGTGATATTCGATCGGGAGCTGTTTATTTTGGCAACTGGCTTCCAACTGTTTTTGAACGGCGAGTGCCCGGCGGAGGGTGGCCACCAATTCTTGGAGCTGTCGGTGTTCCTCCGTGCCTCGTTTGAGAGTGCCACTGGTTTCTCGTTCCAGCAACTGAAGAAGTAGTTCGTAGTGAATGTGTGAAGGCAGCGGAATTGGAGTTTGGGACGGCCGATCCATAGGACATTCACGAAGTGATTCTGAAAAGATTCTAAAGTCAAATTCAAGGTTAGTGGGATTTGGTTACCGTTTTAGTTGCAGCTTTTGCTCCAGTAATTTTGCGGGAATCAATTCTGTGGCAATAGATAATATTGAACCATTTTACTGCTATTGTCGGGGTCTTCATCGGGAAAATTTTGATTTAGGTCTTTTAACTGTCCATAGGGAAGAGAACGAGGAAGGGAGTATAGATTCAGGATTTATCGAGTAGCGATCGAGCAAAGATCAAGCTAAATTTCAAGTAAGATTTTCCAAAAATTTTTGATGACTTGATGGCTGGCAGAAGCAGATTTATAGATGCGGATTTTTATAGACGGAGAGCATTGGGGGGCTAAAACGAGGGATTTCTTGAAATTCACCGATTTGGGGCTGAGGGAGGCTGGTTAGCGTGCAGGCGTTCTTGGAGTGGGTTTTATCGGAAATTATGCATTTGGGGCCCTGGAGCGGTGTCGCTTTCATGGTTGTGTATGTGGTTGCCACGGTGGCGCTGGTTCCCGGATCGCTGTTGACATTGGGGGCCGGGGTGCTGTTTGGGGTGGGTTGGGGATCGGTGATTGTTTTCTGGGCGGCCACGCTGGGGTCGTTGGCAGCGTTCCTGGTGGGGCGCTATGGCATTCGGGATTGGGTGGAACAGCGCTGGATTGCTGGAAATCGACAATTTCAGGCGATCGATCGCGCCATTGCAGAAGATGGCCTCAAGATTGTGTTGCTGATGCGCTTGTCGCCGCTGTTTCCCTTTAATGCCTTGAACTATATGTTGGGGCTAACGCAGGTTTCAATCCGAGACTACCTATTGGCCTCGATCGGGATGTTGCCGGGAACGGTTGCCTATGTCTATATCGGGGCTTCTTTTCGGGACTTGGCTAGCCTGTTTTCGGGGTATGGAGAACGAGCCAAAAGCCCGATCGAGTGGTTGCTTTTTATTTTGGGTTTGATCGCCACCCTAGTTGTAACCGGGATCGTGACGAAGGCGGCCCGCTCGGCGCTCGATCGAATTGCCGCTTCCACCCCTCCCGATTTACCGTAATTGGCAGCTCCCGCTGAAAAAAGCGATAGGCTGGAGAAATCAACACCCATTCAAGCTCAACTTAGCCTGAACGCAACCGACTGGCGACTTTTAGCCTGCGGCCCCATTTCCAACCCCGCCCTTGATCCAGCAACGGCTGATCCAGCGACGGCATTTCTACGGTATTGGTATCGACAGAGGCAACCACTGCCAACTCCATCACCCCCACTGCCCTTGATGGGCGTTTGCATGTAGTTTGATTGCAACTGGCTTGCAGCTTGATTTTGATTGACATTGATTGTAAAGAGTTTGCGCCTTTTTGGCTGGAATGCGGGTGGATGGTCACGGTGCAGGCCCGCCTCGATCCATAACTTATTGATCTTATGGTTCATCGCTTATGTCGGTTTCGCCCGATCCTTTCCCTGCCTCACGCGCGCCCTTGCAACTGCTTCTGTTTGTGGATCACCGCTCCAGTTCCTGGGAGCAAGCAAGCCTAATTCAGGGCCGATTACAGGCCCTAAAAGCCCGCTATCCCTTTGCTTTCGACATTGTGGATGTGGCCGAGCAACCCTACGTGGCTGAACATTTCCGGCTGATTGCCACGCCCGCGCTGGTGAAGGTGCATCCCCACCCTCGCCAAACCCTGACGGGAATGGACTTGGCCCAGCAACTGGATGCTTGGTGGGAGCGGTGGCAGGAGGCAATTCACGACAGCTTGGACTCGCCGGAGAAGAACCAGTCGATGGACATGATGCCGACGGATGGTTCGCCCTCGTCGTTGGCAACGGCGGCGGAGGTGATTCGTCTGTCAGATGAAGTCTTTCGGTTAGGGCGGGAAAAGGCGGAGTTAAGGGAACTGTTGCGGTTTAAGGATCGGGCGATCGAGATTGTGGCCCACGATTTGCGAAACCCTTTAGCGGCGGCTTCGATGGCGATCGAGACCCTGGAGGCCAGCTATCGACCCAACACCATTCAGGCGGCCCAGATGACCGATAGCCTGCGGGAGCGACTGTTGATGCAGGCGCGATCGCAAATTCGGGCGATCGATCGCTTGATTGCCAACCTGTTGGAAGTGTCGCAAGGGGAGGGACAAGAGGCCGACATTCAACCCCAATCCGTTGATCTCAAGGCCCTTTGTCACGCGGTGATTGACACCTTCAGCAGTCGAATTCACCTGAAGCACCAAACCCTAGAAACGGATATTCCCCAGGACTTGCCGGTGGTTTATGCCGACCCCGATCGAATTCGGCAAGTGATTTCCAACCTGCTGGACAATGCCGTGAAATACACGCCGGATGGGGGCACAATCCATGTGGCCGCCCTCCACCGCACCACCCAGAATGTGCAGGTCAGCATTTGCGACAGTGGCCCCGGCATTCCCGACAGTCAACGTAGCTCCATCTTTAAGGAGCGATTCCGACTGCAACGAGATCAACGCTCAGAGGGATATGGCATTGGGCTAGCTGCCTGCCAGCGGGCGATTCGGGCCCACTATGGACAAATTTGGGTTGATGAGCGGCCGGGCGGCGGGAGTTGTTTTCATTTCACCCTCCCGGTTTACCAAAAGCTGGGGTACAAGCCGTCTGCTTTATAGGGCAACCATTAACTGATCGAGAAGATGTCTGAGCAATAACTTGGGGTACTGGCAAAGCACCAGTGTATTGGCAAAGCACCAGGATTGGTGGGGGCAAGGGGCTTAAGCCCCTTGTTTTTAGTTCCTTAGAATCGCTCAAAACGACTGATGAATTGGTTCTTATTCGTCTGGCTCGATCGTGCTGGTTAGCCCTTTGTTTTTGAGGGTTTCGCAATAAAATTCTGCATGTTCCTGGGCACAGGTAATCACCAAAGCCAAGCCGTTAAAATGGGCTTCCATCATGATGTTAACGGCTTGAGGTTGGGTAAGGCTGCTAACGGTTTGTAACAGCGTTTCCACCACGTATTCCATGGAATTAAAGTCATCGTTATGCAGCAGCACTTTGTAGCGAGGTGCTGGTTTACGGATGGTGGCGGCTGACTTCTTCTCTATGATTTCAACGGACATGGCGTAGTTCCTCGGTAAACGGCATAAGTAACCATTGGGGCGATCGAGCCGTTGGCCTAATTGCTTAAACCCGATTAGCAAGAGGAGCGATCGCTCACTGCAATTCACTCTTTATTATTATCAACTTTTCTCGACAGTCAACTTGCGATCGCGGTTCTGAAAATGCCTAGGTCTGGGGGTTGGTTAAAGCGTTTACGCCTGTGACCCATTTAGGGTTTATGCGGGCGATCGGGCTGCTGATCACAGAAATAATGGCGACCGTAATCGATCAGCGTGGTGACAGTCAGCCCCAGGCAAAGGGACAGGCCAAAAACCGGCCAGCGGTTGAAAAAAATGGCATAGCGCACCGCAGCCCAGGTGAAATAGGTGCGCCAGAGGTCAAACTCTTCGCGCATTGCCCAGAGACTAGCTAGGCCGATCGTGCCCCAACAGAGGACGAGCAGCAACCAGCGCGATCGACTGGGCAAGCGAGAGGAAGAAGGAGCAGGCACGCTTGGGCAAGGGGCGAGGAAGAAAAGACAAACGGCCGATCAAGAAGTCTTTGGGGTCGAGCAAGAAACTGGCATTGGGGCACTCAGCAACAGCAAAGTTGCAGAAGCCCAGCAAACCCACTCAGTAGCTCTATTCAGTAGCCCTGTTCAGCAAAGAAGGGAATGGCTAAATAGAGTCTTGGAGCTTGGTTTCGGTTTCCGTGGCAGGTTTGGGGGGCACATAGCCTGGGCGCGATCGCCACCAGGCCAGCAGAGTACTGGCGATGAAAATACTGGAGTAAGCCCCAGAGATGAACCCAATGATCAGGGCTAGCGAAAAGTCCCGCAGGGTGGAACCCCCAAACAGGAAGATCGCCACAACCGAAAGCAAGGTGCTGGCGGTGGTGTTGAGCGATCGGGTCAGGGTTTGATTCACCGCATCGTTCACCACTGTATCGATCGGGGCGGTGGGATTTTGGGCAATGTTCTCCCGCACCCGATCGTAAATCACCACAGTGTCATTCACGGAAAAGCCAATGATTGTCAGCAGGGCCACGATAAACAGCGTGTCAATTTCCGTGCCGCCAAACCAGCCCATGGCCGCAAATGCCCCGACCGTAATCAGCACATCGTGGATTAGGGCCACCACCGCAAAAATAGCGTAGTCCCACTGGAAGCGAAAACGCAGATAGATCACAATGCCCAGCAGGGACAGCAACACAGCCATCACCCCGGAGTTCAGCACCTGCTGCCCCAGCACGGGCCCCACCGTGTCAATCAGCGTTCCTTGGGCATCAAACTTGCCCAATTTGGCTTCCAGGGCGGTCACCAAGGCCGTGCGCTTCTCGGCCGCTAAATCCTGCGATCGAATGGCGATGATATGTCGGTCTTGGGCCTTGGAGTCCACATCCAACAACTGAACAGCCGCGCCGCCCAAATCCTGTTCGTTCAGCACGGCCCGCACATCGGCCAGCTCCACAGGTTTTTGGCATTGGGGTTGGGCCCCGGTGGCTGGGCAGTCCAGTTGCAGTTGCAGGCGAGTTCCCCCCACAAAGTCCAGTCCCAACTTCAGGGGCGTGCCAAAGGTGACCATGCAACCAATCACGGCGATCGCCCCGGCAACGGTCAAGGCCAGGGACAGCGACCACCACAACCGACTTTTTTCAATAATCTTCAGGTTCATCGCGCTTGCTGATTCAGGAGGGCAGGTGGAAGGGGGCGAAGGGGGCGCTAGTTGCCCGAGCCAGCCGTTTTCAGATTGGCGGTCTTTAAACCGGGGCAATACCACTCAGGACGGCGCAGGGAAGGAATACTGAGGGCCACAAACAACAGAGTGCGGCTACAGGTGAGGGCGGTGAACATGCTCAACAACACCCCGATCGCCAGGGTGAGGGCAAACCCTTTGACCAAACCTGTGCCCAGCCAAAACAGCACCACACAGGCAATCAGGGTGGTGACGTTACCATCCAAAATGCTGGAAAACGCCCGATAGAAACCGGATTCGACCGATCGATAAAGACTCTTGCCCGCTTGCAATTCCTCGCGGGTGCGCTCAAAGATCAGCACGTTGGCATCCACCGCCATCCCGATGCTGAGAATGAAACCCGCAATCCCCGGTAACGAGAGGGTGACGGGCACCAGCGCGAAGACCGCAAAGTTCAACAGGGCATAGATGATCAGGGCCAGGTCTGCCACCACGCCGGGCAGGCGATAGTAGATGGCCATAAAGATCAGCACCAATACCAAGCCACCCACACCGGCCCAAATGCTGCTTTCTACGCTGTCGCGCCCCAAAGTTGCGCCTACGGTGCGGGTTTCCACCAACTTCACGGGCAGGGGCAAGGCTCCACCCTTCAGTTGAATCACCAACTCTTGGGAGGAGTCGGCGGTGAAGTTACCGCGAATTTCGGTGCTGCCGCCGGTAATTCCCAATTGGGCATATTCCGGCCCCACCACGGGTGCGGTTAACAAGTCCCGATCGAGAAAAATACCCAGGCCGCGACCCGTGCCCGCCAGTTTTTTGGTCAGTTCCGCATAGCGATCGGCGGCATCGGCTGAAAAGCGAATAATCACGACCCAAGAGTTACCCAAGCCACCATCCGGGGCGGCTCCCGCTTCCCGGAGATCTTGGCCCGTGAGCACCGCTTTTTCAAACAGTTGGCTAATGGCTTCCTGGCTCCGTTCGATCGCCCGCTGATTTTCGTCGATCGCGGCCTTGTCCCCTGCCTGAATCAGCGCGGCCCGTTTCGCCTTCAGCTCGTCGTAAACTTGCCGTTCCGCTTGGTATTGGGCCTCGGTTCCCGGTTTTTGCTCCCGAAACTCCAGCCGCGCCGTGTTGCCCAAAACTCGCTCCGCCTGTTCCGGGTCGCTGACCCCCGGCAGTTGCACCACCAGCTTGTCGTTGCCGGACGTTTGCACCAGGGCTTCGGAAACCCCCAGCTCATTAATCCGGTTATCAATAACTTTGCGGACGGCCGAGAGATCTTCGGGCGTGACCTGGGGAATTTCCGGCGTGGTCATGACCTGGAGTGTCAATTGGGAGCCACCGCGTAGGTCAAGCCCCAACTGCACGGGCAGGTTAACAATCACGGCGATCGCCGCGATCGTCAACACCACAATGAAACCAAGGGTAAATTTCTGGCGTTGCATAGGCCTCAGGATTGCGCGTCGCCGATCGGCTGAACCAATGACCCCCGAAACGGGCCGGATGTCGCAACGAACATACTACACCGCAACCCCGACCGCCGAAGCGAGTGATCGCGGCTGTAACCCTTGAACTGTTTATAAACCTTCGGCGCTGGATTGGTACTGAACTGAATTGGTACTGAGTTGGCGCTGCATTGATTCTGAACGGCGTTGCCATCAATCTGCGATCCCAACGGTTGATTAACCCCAGCAGTTCAGGCAACGGCCCACAGGGTTCATCAACAGGGGTTCATCAACACGCTGAGCGCCAGGGAATAGGAACCAGAAAATCAGGCAAAATAACCCACAGACAAACGCCGATCGCCCCCGATGGTTGCAAAATCTTGCATAACTGGAGCGATCGCCCGGGGTTGAGCAACGCAGGAGAATGCATGGCTGAGTTATCCACCTGCCTGGACTGTGGCGGAGCGGTGCCCTTGGGGGCGGCGGCCTGTCCCCATTGCGGGGCGATCGACTATTTGGGATTGCCCTGTGCGGTTTGTCAGCAGCCGATCGCCCCCTCGGCGGTGGTTTATTTACCCCAGTTACAGCGCTTCTTTCATGAAGACTGCTTGGCTCAGGTGCAATTAGCCCCGCGCCCCTGTGGCAGTTGTGGAGCCTTGGCCCTGGATGCGTCCTTGGAACATTGCCCCAACTGTGGTGCGCCTCTGGATCACCAGGCCTGTAAATTTTGTGGCCATGCCTTTGCACCAGAGCTGACCGGCTGTGAGGATTGGATCCACAAAGTTGAACGAGATGGCCTGCTTATTTACGAAGATATTGCCCGCCGAGGCGAAGCCCATCGGATTTGTGCGGAAGCAAGGGGCGGGTTTGCCCGCCAAGATTTGTATCAGGATTTGTTTGAAGCATTGAAAGTGGGAGATTGGCGATCGGCCGATCGGGAAACCGATCGGCTAGTGCGTTACTTTGCCGCCCAATGCTCCTTTCTGGAATTACCCACGGCGGAACTGCAACAGATTGATGAGCTATGGGTGACCTACAGTCGCGGGCAATTTGGCTGGAGCATCCAAGCGGCCCTGTGGACGGAATTGGGCGGGCAGCCGGGAGAGTGGGATTCAGAGGTTTATGAGCAATTGGCGGATTATGTGGGCTGGCAAGTGACTCTGTTTGATCCCGATACGGCTGCCCAGGACGACTGGCAACGGCTGGCCCTTTGGTGGCAACGGTTTCGGGGCACTGCGCCCGATCGGGTGGTGGAACTAATTCCTTACAACTCTCTCATTTTTGATCTGTCGGCCCCGGTAGGTCATTTGCCCTACCCCGGTGCGGAGACGGGGCGCAACTTTGCGGCAGGGCGATCGCGCCAAGACTCCTGGGATGTGCCCTATTTGGCACTCCACTGGCCCCCGGCTGATTGGTCGGCCATTGAGGAGGATCGGTTCATGGATGATGACCCAGAGGATTCGTTGAGATTGCCGGCGGATGATGTTCCCGATGATGATGCCCCTGATGATTTCGATGATTTGCCAGATGCCGCCGCTGAAATTGCCCGCGATCGGGACGTGAAGCCATGAGCAGCTCCCCGAAGCGATCGAGCCGATTTGGGAATTTAGGCGGTTTTTGGTGTGGCAGATTTGGGCTGGGCCGATCGGGTTGGGTGATTGGGTTCGTCTTGGTGGTGGCGGTGCTGTTGCGGTTTTCGGCCCTCGATCGCGCGGTTTACTGGTACGACGAAACCATCACCTCCGTGCGCATTGCGGGCTACACTAAGGAGCAAGTGGAGGACTTTTTCCAGCCCCAGGGGCGGCCCGTCGTCCCCGCTGATTTAGTTCCCTTGCAGCGATCGGGCGATCGTCCTTGGCTGGCGACGCTCCACAGCCTGGCCACCGAAACCCCCGACCAAGTACCGCTCTATTACCTGTTGCTGCGGGGCTGGACGCATTTGGCAGGGGACTCGGTAGCGACGATTCGGGCCTTTTCTGCCCTGGTGAGCCTGCTGGTGTTTCCGGCTTTGGTTCTGTTTGGGCAGGCTTGGCTAGCCGACTGGCCCAGGGCGCGATCGGTGATTGGTTTGGCGATCGGTCTGGTGGCCGTTTCCCCGATCCAAGTGGTCTATGCCCGCGAAGCCCGAGGCTACAGCTTGGCGGTGGTGTTGTTTTTGTTGGCCAGTTGGGCCCTGTTGCGTGTTCTGCGGTTCGATCGCTTGGGTAAACCCACTCGATCGGCCTGGATGACCTACGGAGTCTTGGTGGCCTGCAATTTCTATGGCCATTTGCCCTTGGCCCTCGGGATTGCTGCCCAAGGAGCCTACGTGGCCCTGCGGGGATGGCTGGAGCGATCGCACCGGGGTTGGAATGCCTTGCGCCATAACCTTTTGGCCTGGGGTGGTTCCCTGTTGGGGGCATTGGTGCTGTTCAGTCCCTGGCTGGTTTGTTGGCTGACCTATCGAAAGCCCATGGGTTGGATCGATCGGGAGCTGACTTGGGGAACCTTGGTGCAGCGTTGGGGCCTAAATTTCAGCGCGATCGCCCTGGATTGGCAAGCCTGTTTCGATCGGCCCCTGTTTGACATCACTCAGGAAACCGACCCGATCGCCCTGTCCTGGCATTGGCTCCCGATCGGGTTGTTGCTGGCGATGGTTGCACTCAGCATCCGGCGCTTGCTGCGGGTCACGCCGCCGGATATTTGGCTGTTTCCCCTGTTGACTGGCGCGATCGCCCTGCCCTTTGCCCTGTTGGATGCGGTGGATGGCGGCCAGCGATCGACCATTGCCCGCTACTTCCTTCCGGCCTACTTGGCCCTCACTTGGTTGCTGGCCTTTGGTCTCAGCGAAGCTTGGGCTAACCAACGGCGGCGGCCTTGGGCTGCGGGGGCGATCGCCCTGTTGTGGGTGGTGGGGCTGTGGTCCAGTAGCCAAGGCGTGATGGCTCCCACTTGGTGGAACAAATACAGCAGTTACGACGATCCGGCGATCGCCCAGCGGGTGAGCGAGCTTCAGCCACCCGTGGTGATCAGCGGCAATGCTCTGCGGTTGCTTACCCTGGCCCGTCGCCTGCCATCCCAAGCCCAACTGGTTTACCTAGAGGAACCCGATCTGCCCCTTCCTGAAACCATTCAGCGGGCGATCGCCTATCGGCCCAAAACAGAATGGCTCGATCGGATCAAAACCAATCCCCGCTACCAAATCCAGGCGATCGAACCCTTTAACAACACTTGGCTCATTCAAGCGCTCGATCAATCACCCCCCAAAGCGCCCTAGCACTGATCGATCGGCCGGTCGTCAACATTGGAACCTGGCCCATTCTGAAACTTGGGCAATGAGCAACCGAAGAACTTCATTTTTTCGATCAGACCATGATCCTCAATTCTCTAGATTCTTCAGCAATCGCCGGTATTACGGTTCATGTGCAAATCATGAATAAACCCAACAAAGGCTACCGCTGATCTCGGAAGTTTCCTAGGCTAGAAATTGGAATTTAGGAGGCGATCGAGCATGAGTTCTGAATTTAAAACCAGTCTCAGCCACGCTCTCGGTCTGGGGCAATCGGCTTGGAAAATGACCGTTGAGATCGCTCTCTTGTTGTGGGTTGGGGCCACCTTGGCGATCGACCTGGCGGCCATGCCGGCCCTCTACATGGGCGGCATGATGGAGCGGCCCGACTTTGCGCCCGTGGGTTGGTTACTGCTCAATGGGTTCAACCACGTGGGGCTGTTGGTGGCCGGGGTGGTAATGGCCGGTGCGCTGGCCTTGGGATATCGCCACGAAGTGAGCCGCCTCAGCGAGCGGTGGGTGGTGGCGATCGCGGCGGTGCTGATGGCCATTATGTTGATGCAAACCTATTGGCTCGCGCCGACCATGGCGGGGCTAGGGGCTTCCCTGTCTTGGGCTAGCACTGCTCCCTCGGTTCCGGCGGCCATGACCCTTTGGCATGGGGGCTACTTTGGGCTGGAAACCCTAAAGCTGCTGTTGAGTGGCAGCCTGTTGGGGTTATGTGTGCGTGGGGCGGTGGTGCGCCAATCCTAATGGCTTGTTGTGTGTCAGCTTGGGGCTAATTCCCGGGCGTGATCGGGGCGCTGGGGGTGGGTACGCCAATCAGACCAAATTTTTGGAAGGCAATCACCACCCCTACGGAGATGACCGCCCCGATCGCCAGACCGGCCAAAAGCAAGATCAAGAAAGTGCGCTGCATCAATTTTTTGGTGCGCGCATCCACGCTTTGGGGAGCCACTAGCCCGGTGCCGTAGCGATCGCCCCCGGGTTCTCCGGTGGGAGATCCAGGCAGTGAACCGGGCAGTGAACCGGGCAGCGACGACCCAGAACCCCCCAAGGGATTGGGATTGGATGAGTTAGGAAACATTGATCGAACCGCGCTTAAACGCTGGCAAAAAGGGCTGACCAAGGCTGCACGGGGGCATCATCCCGCGCCACGATTTCCACAATTTTGTTGCGGGCCGCCGGTTCCCACAAGGCTTCGACACAAACCTTGGCCACCTGCGATCGGGGAATCGATCCCTCAAAGAGCGTATCGGCAGTGCTCATCACCACAGGGGTGTCCCGATCTTCGTTTTTCAGACCGCCGGGCCGCACGATCGTGTAGGTCAGTCCGCTGTTTTGCAAGTAGCGCTCACCCTGTTGTTTCCAAAACAGAATCAACCAAAACAAATTCAGCGGGTGGAGCAGTTTGGACACACAAAGGGAAGAGACCAGCACCAACTGCTCAATGCCCGCCGCCTTGGCTGCATCGGTTAAGTTCTTGGTTCCCAGATAATCCACCTGCAAGGGCCCCGTTGGATCCAAGCTGGGCCTGGCTCCGGCAGCGCTCAAAACCACTGTGCAACCGGCTAAGGCAGAGTCGATCGAGCGGCGATCGAGTAAATTGCCCTGCACCACTTCCACCGAATCCGGCAAAATCGCGCGAGCGGTGGCCAAATCGCGCACCACGGCCCGCACGGGCACTTGGCGATCGACCAAGGCTTGCACAATTCGCCGGCCCGTTTCGCCGGTTGCACCAAACACCACGGCTTTCATCGCAGTTTCCGTCTCCCTTGTCCAGTTGGTTATGGTCTCAAATTCCGGGGCCGCACCGATCGCCCGTCAGCGGGTGATTAACCCTCGAATCGGCCCTAAAGCGGTCGCGAATAGCCCAAAGCATCCTTCACCCGAAGCAGGGTGGCATTGGCCACGGCGGCCGCCTTTTCGCGGCCATCCCGCAACACAGATTCCAGATAGCCCCGATCGCCCATCACCTCGTTATATTTTTGCTGAATTGGCTCCAGCGCCGCGATCGTCGTTTCCGTCAGCAGGGGCTTGAACTGTCCCCAACCCATGTCGGCACATTCCGTCGCCACTTCCTCGCGGGATTTGCCGGACAAAATTTGATAGAGACCCAACAGGTTGTGGCATTCGGGGCGATCGGGGTTATTAAACTCCAAACCGCGCTGGGGGTCGGTTTTGCAGCGCTTAATTTTCCTGGCGATCGTGTCGGGGCTGTCCAACAGCTCAATCCGGCTCATCTCCGTCGGATCCGACTTCGACATCTTCTTCGTCCCGTCCGTCAGGCTCATCACGCGGGCCCCTTCCTTGCGGATGGCGGGTTCAGGCACTTTCAGAATCGGCCGCTCCTCGCTGCCGTATTGATGATTCACCCGAATCGCCACATCGCGGGTTAACTCCAAGTGCTGCTTCTGGTCTTCGCCCACCGGCACCAAATCCGCGTCATAAAGCAAAATATCCGCCGCCATCAACACCGGATAGTCCAGCAGACCCACACTGACATTTTCGCCTTGCTTCAGGGCCTTTTCCTTAAACTGAATCATCCGCTCCAGCCAATTCAGGGGCGTGACGCAATTTAGCAACCAAGCCAATTCGCTGTGGGCGCTCACGTGGGATTGGATGAAGATTGTGGAGCAACTGAGGTCAATTCCACAGGCCAAGTAGAGGGCGGCAATCTTGAAGCTGTCTGCGGCCAACACCGCCGGATTGTGGGGAACGGTGATGGCGTGCAAATCCACCACACAGAAGAAATTGTCGTACTGGTGCTGATCGACGACCCAATTACGGATTGCGCCCAAATAGTTGCCGAGGTGGATGCTGCCGGTGGGTTGTACGCCGGAGAGAACTCGTTTTTTGCTGGTTTGGCTCATGGGTTGCAAAGGGGGCCGATCGGGTGGAGCAGTTTTCTAGGTTGTCTGGGCGGCGACGAGGGAAACGATCGATGGCTCTTGTTCGTCTAGCAATTCCAACGGGGGAACTGCTGGCGTTTCTTGCCACCGCTTAGGAATCCTAGCGCGGCAGTTCGCCGGATTCAATCTGGATGACGATCGGGTTGGATAGCGATCTGGGTGCAGGCTGGGGCAATAACTTGGCTACAATCCGAGAAATTTTGCCTGAATTGTTGAGCTTGATTAGTGAAGAGGGCGATCGCGATGGGGCGGGTTATGGTCTGGGGATGGCGTTTGAGCGGCGGGGCGATCGGAGTCTTGTTGGGCGTGGGGTTAGGGACAATGGGGGCGATCGCCCAACCGGCAGCCCCCAGTGGCTCTTCGGGCAGCAGCCCCAAGCCCTCTTTTTTTGAAGAGTCCCGGCGGCCGGCCCGCACAGGCTTTTCCGAAACCTTTGTGATTGATGCCCTGGACGGGATGGCGGATCCTCTGGGTGGGCGCGGCGCAACCGGTAGCGGCACACCCAGCACCGTGAGCGAGGGAGCCAATCGCCCCCGCAGCAACACCCCTAGCGCCACACCGAACAATCCCAGCTCTCCAGTACCGCCCGGGCTGCCCCCTGGGTTCGATCGCACCACCGTGATTATCATTCGGCCAACTGTTCGGCCAACTGTCAGTAATCAGCGCTAGGGCGACAACCGCGCCTTACCCAACCGATTGGTTTCATACCAATCGGCCAAGGCCGGCATCCAATCTTTGAAATGCACCATCAACAAGTCGCACAGCTTTTGAATTTCCAACTGTGCGTCAGCTTTGGCTCGCAAATCGAGAATGTGCATGAGCGATCGGGCATTGCAACTCATCACGAAATGCTGGCGCACATCGAAGGGAATCAACCCGCGAGCGTGCTCTTCGGACAGGCCTTCCTCAATCCGTTGCTTATAGCGCTTGCAAGCTTCTAAGCACCAATCCAAATCCGCTTGCCGTTGCTCAGGCGAATAAAAATACTTTTTCCCTTGGCGATCGGCGTAGTAACCAACCGGCCGCAGGTAGAAAATTTCCTCAAGCGATCGAGTGCCATTCAAAACATCCAAAATTCGCATTCCCGAATATCGGAAGGAATTGTGAACCACGAGTCCGTTAGCCACAAAGTTGTGCCAATCTCCACTCACCTCCAAGTCATAGGTCATCTGGACTCCCAAGTATTCCACCGCAATCACCCGCACAGGATGAGCTTTCAACTTCCGACTGGGTGGCTTGGGTTTTTCTAGCCAGCAGCTTGGATCAGCCATGACTAACCCTTGCTGGTGAAAACGTTCAGCAAAGGCTTTTTCTTGATGATTGTGGTGAATTGTTTGATGACAGTCGCAACAGAGCGTCACTAAATTATCAAATTCATAAGCCAGCCCAGGGTTCGCAAAAACTGGCACTAAATGGTGGGCATGGAGTTCCCCGCCGCGTACACCACAGTTTTGGCAAGTGTAATCAAATTTTTGATGTACTTGGGGGGCGATTTGTCTTGTCCAAGCTGCATTCATCGTGCGTTCCGAAGAAACCCCGCCGCGCCAAAAATTAGATTCCGAACCCCGGCGAGTGAATTGACAGCTCAGGGCGCGTCGAGCTTGACGGGAATCGTCTGATAAATGCAGGCTATAGCCCCCTCGATTTTTGTTCCAGGGTGTTGCCTGGCCAGCGGGGCGTTTGTTGAGAGTTAACCCGTAGTGATACACCCATTTTTTAATTGCAGAGACGGAACAACCCGCCAGGACAGCCATTTCATCCGCATAGGATCCGGCTGCAATCTGGTCTTTTAACCACTGAATATCCCTATGTACGGGACAATCCTGATTCTTAAATTTGGGTTGTTCACCTGCGCGTCGTCCAGGGTGGCTTTTGGGCAAGGTCAAACCATAGCGCTCTGACCAAATGCGAATGGTTTTAGAGCTGCAACGGGCCAGGCGAGCGATTTCCGGTGCGGTTTTCCCCTGCTGAATTTGATACGTTAACCAGGCTTGGTTTTGGTAAGTGGGTATTTCCGCAGAAACAGCAATCCCGTTGCACATGACAAAGCGATCGCGCTCAATCCGTAGAACCTCACCTTGTTCGTCCACGACTAGCCCAACAGCTTCTGCCATTGTTTTCCAGCCCTGATCTGTGAACAAACGATGGTTCGTGGTGCAGTCCAATGTCTTTCCATTTTCGAGTGTCACTCGATAAACGGGTTGCAGACCACTGCACATCACGTCTTGAATATGACCCGTTTCAAAAAAGCCGGTTTCTTCATTGAGCACCCGCAATCGCATTTTTTGCAGGCGTTTTCGACAACTTCGTCGATAGGTTCCTGGTGGTTCACCATGGCGACCTCGAATTTGGCGCTCTCGGATAGACCGTTCGCCATTTGTCCAGAGGTCATGAAGTTCAGCGATCGTTCTTTTGTGTTTTTGACTAGTTTCACCTTCACAGTTAACAAAGGTAATTTCTGTGCTGCCTGCTAGACATTGAACATCGAAGGAGATTCCTACTCGATGAGTCCGCAATTGTTGCATGGTTGAATGGGGGAAAAAGCCCACATTAAACACAATTTGCGGATGCTCAATCGGCCCAAAATGTCCCCGATTTCCCTGTAAGAGGTGCTTGATAATTAATTCACCCGCTCGGGCCTCGTCGGGGAATTGATCGCGCTCATCAACCACAAAGTTTTCCGAATAATCCTGGTGCATGGCTGCCCACACCAACTGCTGAGGATTGGGCATGGCGGAAAGCACTTCAACGCGAAACAGATCCATGACGTTCGAGGGAAAGCGACAATGAGGGGCAGGAAAAGGGAGATGGATAACCGGTAAACTGGGTGCGAATTAGACTCGGGCAATCACGATCGACTCGGGTTGGTCTTGATATTTCCCCCGGCGGGTTTCATAGCTGACTTCGCAAGGATCCCCTTCCATAAAGAGCAATTGCACAATGCCTTCGTTGGCATAGATCCGGCAATCGGCGCTCGATGCGTTGGAAATTTCCAGGGTCAAATGGCCGCGCCAGCCTGCCTCTGCTGGGGTCAAGTTGGCAATCAAGCCGACACGGGCGTAGGTGCTTTTGCCGATGCAAAGGACGGTGATGGTGTCGGGAATTTGCAAATGCTCTAGGGCGACTCCGAGGCCGTAGGAGTGGGCCGGCAGGATGAAAAATTCACCGTTCTCATCGCGGTGTAGCTCGGCGGGATCCAGGTTGGCGGGGTTGAAGTTTTTGGGATCAACGACTGTGCCAGGAATGTGGCGAAAAATTTTGAATTCCTTGGGCGACAGGCGGATGTCATAGCCAAAACTGCTGCACCCATAGGAGATGACGGGATGCTGTTCGATGCGCCGTACAAGTTTTGGCTCGAAGGGGGAAATCATCCCTTGGCGGGCCATCTCGGTAATCCAGGCATCGTTCTTGAGCATGATCGTCAGCGAGTGAGGTAGGGCAGCAAGCCACCTTAGCATAAAGCAGCCTTGGGCTTGCTACCCCTGGCTGTGATGGCTTTCGGGGGCGGCGCAATCTAGGGCACAGTCCCGATCGAGCAGACCAGCCCACACCAGCCAGAGTTAACGATCAAGAACGACGACTGCGACGCACTTCGGTGATTTGGTCAGCCGCATCCAACAGCGATTGAGGTACGTCGGGCCCAGTCAAAATCACGTCCAGGTGTTGCGGGCAGCGATCGAGCAGATCCAGCACTTCCTTGCAGTCGATCGCCCCCAGCCGAATTGCCAAGCTCAATTCATCCAACACGATTAGCTCGTATTGTCCCGATTGCACCCGATCGACCACCTGTTGCCAAAGATCGCGAATGGCGGCGATTTCTTCCGGCGTGGGCTGGGCTTCATCCAAATTGCGCGAGAGGTCACAACGCAGCCAATCCAGCCGTTGCACCAAGGAGATCGGATGGTCGCTGCCCTGACGAATACCGCCCTTGAGGAATTGGGCCACTAACACCGACTGTCCCTGGCCGGCCACGCGCAGGGCCTGGGCCATTACATCTGTCAGAAACGTTCGCCGGGGCGCGGTAAACACCTGCACCAAACCATGAGCGAGGGAGTTGGACGATCGCGATAGGGTGGAAACCTCAAGTTGCGAGACCATAGCTGATGGGACACCCACAATATCTAGCGTGAAACAGAAAACCTTTTTCAGTCAAACACTAGATATGCGACCCGTCAATGTTGAAGCAAATCAAAATTTTTGCTGTTCAGCAGGCTACGAATTGCCGTGACGAGCAGCTTAGCCGATCGCGATGTCGTCCAAAATCAGCTTGTCTGCTTGGCTGCCGAAGGTGACCGATCGGGCAATACCACTGAAGTTCACCACGAAGGGATCGCGGGTCAGGGCATAGGCTCCCACGGGTAAGTTGCTGTCGGCTGTCAGGGGCAGATCGATGATGGCCAAAATGTTTCCGGTGCCGTTGGGCCCATCGTAGAGCGTCACTTCATGGCGGCCATCCCCATCGGGATCCCGGCGCGGATCAAGGGCAAAGGGGGCCGCATAACGGAAACTAAGTCGATCGCGAAACCCGTTGGCCACGGTCATCACAATCGATCGCCCTTCTCCGTAGGTCATCACTTGGGCGGCAGCTCCGGCATTCAGCAGCGGATCGGTGAAGTTGCCGCTGCCACCCGCGTTGTAATCCAAAATTCCTAGGGCATTGCTGGAAAATTGAACGCCCGTAATCGGATCCGTGCCGATCGGCTGGAGATCGCGCACTTGCCCAAAGTTGACCTGGGCTGTGAATCGATCGTTATCGGCAATCTCCAACACGGCCGTATTTTGCCGCCCCAGCAAGGCCCCGCCCGTCGGGTTCACCAGGGCCAGATTCACCACTTCGGTGGTTTCCAACAGGGCATCATCCCCGATCGAGAATTGAATGGTTTTGGGTGTGGTGTCCCCGTCGGCAAAACTCACCAGAGTGCTGGCAGGAATGCCAAAATCAGCACCGGGAACCGCCGTGCCGCTGGTGGTGGAAATGAGGGCGGTGACGGGGCCGCTGCTGCCGTTGCTGCGGGTGACCGTCACCGAGGCGATCGCCTGGCCTTCCACCACGCTAAAAACCGGCTGGCTGAAGGATAAAGTTCCGGCGGGGCCGTCGTTGTCGATGATTTCCAAGCGGGCGGCGGGGCGTTCTCCGGTGCTGGCTCCGTTGGTCAGGTTCACCAGCCGCAAAATGGCGCTGCGGGTTCCATCCTCCACAAAGTTGTCAATCAGAGGAACCCGGACAAATTGGGTGGTGCTGTCTCCGTCGGCAAACCGCACCACGGTGGGTTCCGGTGCGCCCAGGTCGCGGAAGACGATCGCGCTGTCATTGACAATATCGATCGTGGCGGTAATTTCGCCGTTGGTGCCCCCCGTGCGCGTGATGGCGATCAGGGCGGAGCCATCGCTTTCTTCAACGCTGTAGACGGAGCCGCTGAAATCCAATCGTCCCGGTGAAGCCGCTGAAGGCTGGTCATTGTCCTCAATCAAGAGGGTCGCCTGCGTGCGATCGCCCAGTTTGCTGCCCCCGGTTGGATCCGCCAAGGTGAGGCGCAGGGTTTCCGTTCCCTCCACCAGTAGGTCATCCACCAACGGCAACACCACCGAGACCGATCGCTCATCGGCCCCAAACTCCGCCACGATCGGCCCATCCAAGCGCAAATCTTGGCCCAAGATCGCCGTGCCATTGCTCACACCCACCGTGACCGTTTTGGTGGTGATTGGCGATTTCAGAAAGGGAAAACTGCGCTCAATGCGAATACTGGTGAACGGTGTGCCATCTTCCCGAATCTGAAAAGTGCTGTCGCTAAATTGCAGCACCTCCGCTTCCACGAAGCGATCGCGCCCCAAGTCTGCCAACCGCACATTGGCCACCCGGGCCAGCAGATTGGTCGTGCCCTTCAGAAAAATCAGCACTTCGCCGGGGCTGTCGGTGGTGCTGGTGGCGATGGTGTCATTGGCGCGATCGCTAACCCGCACAATCTCCAAATCCTCGAACCGCAGCCCCGGAGCCAGCCCAATTCGATCGCTCGTTGGATCAAAATCCTCAATCCGTTGCAGGGCCGTTGCTGTGCCGGTTCCAGCCTCAATCACAAAAATATCGCTGCCCGCCCCACCCCGCAGGCGATTATCTCCCTCGTTGCCGCCCAGGATGTCGGCTCCAGCACCGCCGATCAGGGTGTCGTTGCCCAGGCCGCCGTAGAGGATGTCATCGCCACTGGTTCCCGTCAGGGAGTCATTGCCCCCCTGCCCCAAAACCGCCTGGGCTTCCGTCAAATTCAGCCGATCATCCCCATCGGTCAGCACTAGCAACGCCATACCCAAACCTCTCTCAACGTTCCCTATAAATCGCTTGACGACCAATCCTCGATCGCGTTCCCCAAGGGCAACCTGAGCCAAATCAACGGTTCCCGTACCGTTTGACGTTTGGCCCACAGGCAACCTGAGCCGGGCCAACGGTTCCCGTGCCGTTTTGCGCTAGGATCGAACACTTGCAATGCCCCTTGCACGGCCCACGTCCGAAGGAGAAATCAAATGGCTCGGTTGTACTACGACAACGACGCAAACCTAGACCTGCTGAACGGCAAAACCGTCGCGATCGTCGGCTATGGCTCCCAAGGCCATGCCCACGCCCTTAACCTCAAAGATAGCGGCGTAAACGTCATTGTCGGCCTTTACGAAGGCAGCAAATCCACCGCCAAAGCGCGGGAAGCCGGTCTAGAAGTCGTGTCCGTGGCCGAAGCCGCCAAGCGTGCCGACTTCATCATGATTCTGCTGCCCGATGAAGTGCAAAAGACCGTTTACAGCAACGAAATTCTGCCGAACCTGAGCGCGGGCAAATTGTTGGCCTTCGCCCACGGCTTCAACATTCACTTTGGCCAAGTGGTTCCCCCCGCCGATGTGGACGTGGTGATGGTGGCTCCTAAGGGCCCCGGCCATCTGGTGCGCCGCACCTATGAGCAAGGCCAAGGCGTGCCTGCTCTGTTTGCGGTTTATCAAGACGCAACCGGCAAGGCCCGTGACCTGGCCATGGCCTACGCCAAGGGCATCGGCGGCACGCGCGGCGGCATCTTGGAAACCACCTTCCGCGAAGAAACGGAAACCGACCTGTTTGGTGAGCAAGCGGTGCTTTGCGGTGGCTTGAGCGCCTTGATCAAGGCAGGTTTTGAAACCTTGGTGGAAGCGGGTTATCAGCCCGAGTTGGCTTACTTCGAGTGCTTGCACGAAGTGAAGCTAATTGTGGACTTGGTGGTGGAAGGTGGTTTGGCCAAGATGCGCGACAGCATCTCCAACACGGCGGAATACGGCGATTACGTGACGGGCCCCCGCATCATCACTGACGAAACCAAGGATGAAATGCGTCGGGTGCTGAAGGATATCCAAGATGGAACCTTCGCCCGCAATTTCGTGTTGGAAAATCAGTCCGGTAAGGCTGGCTTCACGGCCATGCGTCGTCGGGAAGCAGAACACCCGATCGAGGAAGTCGGCAAGGATCTGCGGGCCATGTTTAGCTGGATGCAGAAATAGGATTCCCAGGAATTTCCTAGGGTGTCTTTAGCAAATTAATCATGCCTGAATCCAAGCTTATGAGTCTGGATGCGGCTTGAAAAGATAGCTTGCCAGGGAGTCGATCGACTCCCTTTTTTGATCTGTATTTTTTCGATCTGTAATTTTTTTTGGGCTGTATTTTTGCGGATCTGGTAACTGAATCGGGGGCGATCGACCATCCTCTTGAGATAGCGATCGCCCCCGATCGAAGTCTATTCAGTTAACCAAATGAATTGACCGAGCGGCGAAACCGGGCATTTTCCAACCCGGTTCCACTGCCCTATTCCGCCAGCGTCGGAGCCTGAGCCACCTTCTGGGCGATCGACCGTTGGAACAGACCCTGGGCAAAGAACTCAGGATTGGCCTTCGCGATCGTGTAAGACTCCCGCACCTGCGAGTTCACGGCCACCGTCTTCACGTCATAGACCTTCGTGGCCAGTTGCGGATACACCCCGATCGCCACGATCGGAATCAGGAACGCCATCGAAATGGCCACCTCACGCTTCCGGGCATCCCGGAACACGGCCTGATCCGGCAACACGCAATCGGTACCGAAACAAACTGCGCCTTCCACATCCTGGTTTTGCAGGCCCGCATTGCCCACCTCGCAAGCCAGATCCGCACTCGTGCCGTAAAACACCTGACGCAGCATCGACAGCAGATAAATCGGCGTGAGAATCACACCCACCGCAGCCAAGAACACCGTCACCGTGCAGAACGTGGAGCTATAGATATCGCTGCTGGTGAACCCAACGAACACCGCCAGCTCACTGGCAAAACCGCTCATCCCCGGCAGCGCCAAGGAAGCCAGCGCCCCCGCCGTGAACAGTGCAAACACCTTCGGCATCAGTTGACCCATGCCGCGCATTTGATCCATCGCCAGGGTGTGGGTGCGGTCATAGGTCACACCCGCCAAGAAGAACAGCAGTGCTGCAATCAGACCATGGGACAGCATTTGCAGCATTGCGCCGCTGACTCCCAAGTCGGTGAACGAAGCGATGCCCAGCAACACAAAGCCCATGTGCGATACGGACGAATAGGCCAAGCGGCGCTTCATATTCGTTTGGGCAAAGGAAGCGAAAGCACCATAAATGATGTTCACCACCCCCAGAATGGCCAGTACCGGTGCGAAGTAGATGTGGGCATCGGACAGCAATTCCAGATTCAGGCGAATCAACCCGTAGCCGCCCATTTTCAACAGCACACCCGCCAGAATCATGGACACGGGTGCAGAAGCTTCCCCGTGGGCATCCGGCAACCAAGTGTGCATGGGGAAAATGGCTAGCTTGACCCCAAATGCAATCAACAAACCCGCATAGAGCAACAGTTCCAAGCCCAAGGAATAGTTCTTGAGGGCCAAGTCTGCGATGTCAAAGGTGACGGGGCCGTCGCCGGACAGGGCCAAGGCCAAACCAGCAACCAAGATAAAGATCGAAGCGGCAGCGGTGTAAATCAGAAACTTGGTGGCGGCGTAGCGGCGCTTTTGACCGCCCCAAATGGAAACCAGTAGATACACCGGAACCAGTTCCAATTCCCACTGAATGAAGAGCAGCAGCAGGTCTTGGGCCACGAACACCCCGATTTGGGCTGCATAGAGCACCAACATCAGGAAATAGAACAGCCGGGGCTTGCGATCGACCTGCCAGGAGGCCCACATGGCCAACGTGGTGACGAATCCAGCCAACAGGACAAGGGGCATCGAGATGCCGTCAACGGAGACAGCCCAGCTAAAGCCGATTTGCGGCAGCCAGGGATATTTTTCAACCAGTTGGAAGCTGGAGTTGCTGGAGTCGTAGTGCGTCCAGAACGTATAGACCATCAATAGAAAGTCCAATACGCCGACGCTGAGTGCGAACCAGCGGACGGTTTTGCCGTTGCGATCGGGGAGGAGGGGAATCAGGAAGGCCGCGATCAGCGGAAACAGAATGATCGCGGTCAGCCAGGGAAAATGATCCGCCATGATGGTGGTGAGCAAGAATACTTACTGCCTTATGGATGTTGCTATTCTACTGACTTCGTAAAGCGTTATTCATAAATCTTTTTTGCCGTAAGTAAAGAATTAAAAATGGAAATTTTGGGCAATTGTTGCCAAAAATCCTGCTATGGAGCCATTTGGGTGTTCAAGATTGCCGACGAGATCATGATCAGGAATGTCAGTGATTGTTCATGAATTGATAAAGAAATCTAAACTTTCAGTTCAGTAGACCTGAAGACTGGCTCGATCGCGTTACATTTAGCAATTTTTTGATCACCGGCCGCTGTCTTCAGGGAGGCGATTCTGTTCGCGGCGATCGTGCTTTGGGCCTTGATCGCCACCAGCCATCAAAAGCCATTAAAAACAAGCCATAAAAAAGGGGGACGATCGCCCCCCATCATGCTCATGCCAGTGATTTCAGTAATTTCACTGCTTGCGGCTGAATGCCGATCGCCTAGCGCTTGTTCCAGAACCAACGGAGGAACAGCTTTTCGCCCTCAATCCAAACCACAATCAGGGCGCTGAAGCCAAGACAAACCAGCAGTTCCGTGAAGTCCAACGCCGAAGTGCCAAAGAAAGATTGCAGCGGCGGCAGGTAAACCAACGCCAGTTGCAACAGCGTGGTGAGCGTCACCGACCAGAGCACATAGGGATTGGAGAACATATTCATTTCCACAATCAGCTTCGTGTCCGATCGCACGGCCAAAGCGTGGCCCATCTGGGCAATGCAAAGGCTCGTGAAGACCATGGTTTTCCAGCTTTCGGGGTGGTCAGTGCCTTGGGCATAGTTATAGGACCAAACCATGAGAACGATGGTGACCACCGCAAACACAATCCCGATCCGCACCATGTAGGCCCCCAATCCACGCGCGAAGATGCCTTCGTGGGGGGCATGGGGTGGCCGCTGCATCACGTCCGGGGAAGCGGGTTCCATTGCCAGAGCCAAGGCCGGCAACCCATCGGTTACCAAGTTCATCCACAGAATTTGCAGGGGCGTGAGGGGCACCAAATCGCCACCCACCTGGGAAATGGGGATGATCAGAGGAGCGCTGGCGATCGTCAGCACTTCACCGATGTTGGAGCCGAGGATGTATTTCACGAAGCGGCGAATGTTGTCATAAACAACGCGGCCTTCTTCGGTGGCGGCAACGATCGTGGCGAAGTTGTCATCCAGCAGCACCATGTCACTGGCTTCTTTGCTGGCATCAGTGCCGGTGATGCCCATGGCGATGCCGATGTTGGCCTGCTTGAGGGCGGGCGCGTCGTTCACGCCGTCGCCGGTCATGGCGGCGATTTTGCCTTGGTGTTGCAGGGCTTTCACAATCCGCAACTTGTGTTCTGGGGAAACGCGGGCATAGACAGAAACGCGGCCCACAGCTTCTTCCAGTTCCCCTTGGGTCATCCTTTCCAGTTCCGTGCCGGTCAAGACCCGATCGCCCTCGGCGGAAATGCCCAATTCCTGGGCGATCGCTTTGGCGGTCAGTTGGTGGTCACCGGTAATCATCATTGGGCGAATGCCGGCCATGCGACAGCGGGCCACGGCTTCATTCACTTCCGGGCGCGGCGCGTCCATCATGCCCACCAATCCGAGCCAAATTAGGTTCTGTTCGGGGTCGGTGGCGGAGCCGTTCGGTTCCGGTGAATGATTGTTGGCTTCGGGGGGCAGTTGATCCAAGGGTTTGTAGGCCAAGCCCAAGACCCGTAGCCCTTTGCTGGCCAGTTGGTTATTGCGCTCCAAAATGTCGGCTCGATCGGCTGGGCTCAGGGGACGGGCCTCAACACCGCTTTGGACGCGATCGCACCGTTCCAGCAACAATTCTGGCGATCCCTTGCTGGCCATCAAAACCTTGGCGGGGCCGGTGATGGCTGTCAACGACAGGGGCCCGGCCTGATCGGTGCGCACAAACACGCTCATCCGTTTGCGATCGGACGAAAACGGAATTTCAGCGGCGCGGGGATAGCGCTTCGTCCACTCTTCTTGACTCAGGTTGCCTTTGCCGGCCAGGGCCAACAGCCCTCCTTCGGTGGGGTCACCAATGATCATCCAAGGCGACTTGCCCCGATCGGTCACGGTTTTGTCGCACTGCAAAATGGCATCGTTACAGAGCACGCAGGCCGACAGCAGCAAATATACGTCCGGCGCTTCCTGGGCCAAGGTTTCGGCGGCGATCGGCTCACCCACTGGGCCCGTCGCATCCACCGGTTGCAGAGAGCCGAAGGGTTCGTACCCTTGGCCCGTGACCCGCACGGAGCGATCGCAAAGCTCCAGGGCCTGCACAATCATCTTGTTTTGGGTCAGCGTCCCGGTTTTGTCGGAACAAATGGTGGTGACTGAGCCAAGGGTTTCCACGGCCGGTAGCTTGCGAATCAGGGCATGGCGACGCACCATCCGCTGCGTTCCCAAGGCCAGCGTCACGGTAATTACGGCGGGCAATCCTTCCGGAACCACAGCCACCGCCATACTGAGAGACACTTCCAACAGCTTGCGGAAGTTTTCCCAACCCAGGGCAAAGGTTCCACCCACCACCACCAGCACCACCAACACCATGGAGCCGGTGACCAGGGCCTTGCCCAACTGCTCCATCCGCTGTTGCAGGGGAGTTTCTTCCGCTTCCACGGACTGGATCATGGTGGCAATTTTGCCCAGTTCCGTCCGCATTCCGGTTTCCGTGACCAGCACCTTGCCGCGGCCCTGAATCACTTCCGTGCCTTGAAACACCAGGTTGAGGCGATCGCCCAGGGATGTTTCCGGATCCAGGGTCAAATTCACCTGCTTATCCACCGCATGGGCTTCCCCGGTCAAGGCGGCTTCTTGAATTTGCAGATTGGCCAGTTCCAGAATTCGGCCATCGGCGGCCACCTGGTTTCCGGCTTCAATCAACATCACATCGCCGGGAACCAGTTCCTTGGCATCCACTTCCAGGATTTGCTGATCTCGCTGCACCCGAACTCGGGGGGATGACAATTTTTTGAGGGCGGATAGGGCTTTTTCGGCCCGACTCTCCTGCAAATAGCCCAACGTGCCGTTCAAAATCACGATCACAAAGATGGCCAAGGCATCCTTGGGAAAGGGAAATTTGCCCTGTTGGAAGCCTTCCGCCAAGCTGAGGTTGGCCTGTTGGGTGCTTTGCCAACCTTCAAACAAATCCAGGCCGGCGGACACGAAGGCAACCCCGATCAGCATCAGCAACATGATGTCGCCAAACTGACCCAACAGAATTTCCCAAACGCTGCGGCCACCGCCGTCATCAAGTTCGTTGGGCCCGTATTGGGCCAGCCGATCGCGCACTTCGGCGGAACTGAGGCCGGTTTCGGGTCGGGCTTGCAACTGCTCGATCGCGGCTTGTGGATCCAGGGAATGCCAGGCCACGGGCTTGGCTGCCGCCGCGTTGGGGGTGGCCGTGCGGGCAGGAGAGTCAATAGTCATAGATCTGGAGGGGGTGGGTGACCAAACCCGATCGCTCTAGTGGGATGGTGGGCGATCGCGGGGTTTGGGATCAGAAAATTTGCAAATGGGCTTTGGTCGCGTTGGTCGCTAAAAATTGCGATCCCCTAAGGCGAGATGAGTCAGCGGGATCGGCTGGCACTATTATATAGTGCTATCAGGATCGCAATCGATCTTGATTGAAGTCCGTCACTGGTTTGGCTGAGGTTGTGAAAATGGTCATCCTTTCGCCCGTGGCGGCTGCGAATGCATTTCCCGATCGCCCCCCGCTGAATCCCTTTATTCCGCCCTATTTGGTGGGCCGCGTGAGCGATCGGGAGCAGTTGTGTCAAATTCTGCAAGCGGATGGCGACGTGCTGTTGGCCGGAGTGCCGGGCATTGGTCGGCGCACCCTTTTGACCTATGCGGCCGCCAGCTTGGGGGCCCAAGTCATGGAAATTGATTGCTTGCGGGCCGTGAGTCCGGAGCGATTGGTGGACTGCTTGGCCACGGGTATTTTGCAAGCCTGCCGCCAAGAACGGGAGCGCCAAACCCTGCAACGGTGGGCCGAAACCATGGGGGCCACCATCCGCTGGGGTCATCGGCCAGAACTGCGGTTGCCGCCCACAGCCGATCGATGGGCGAGTTTTCAATCTTTGCTGGCCTTGCCCCAACAGTTAGCCGATGGGCTGAACTATCGAGTGGTGATGGTTTTGGCAAACTTACCCCACCTTAGGTCATGGGATCGTGACGGGCGCTGGGAGCAATATTTGCGGGCCGAAATTCAGCGACAAACCCGAGTGAGCTATGCCCTGATTGCGACAACGGCCGATGAGTGGGTCACCGATCACAATTTGGCAATTTTGTTGCTGCCTCCCCTGTCGGCGGCGGAGTTGGAACCCTGGTTGCGGGAACGGAGCGATCGGCTGGGGTTGCATTGGACTCCAGAGGCGATTCGACGGTTTGCCCTGAATGCGGGGGGCCATTTTGGCGAGTCGATCGCCCTGGCCCGGCGGATTTGGCTTGATGTGTTGGCGGGGCAACGGGGCCGATCAACGGCGACCCCGGTGGCGATTACGGCAGAGCAGGTCGATCGCGCGGCGATCGGGTTAGTGGAGGACTTGTCGGCCACGTTTGAATCCTTGCTGTTGTTGCTGCCCGATTCCCAAGTGCGGCTGCTGGAAAGTTTGGCATTGGATCCGACCGATCGCCCCCATGCGCGGGAATATGTCCAAAAACACCGCCTTTCGCGGGGGGGCGGCCTGCAAGGGGCCCTGGCCAGCTTGCAACAAAAGGGCTTGGTTTACGGGCCCGATCTGGGGTATCGGGTGGCCTTGCCGCTCATGGCCCTTTGGTTGCGCCATCGATTGGGCTGAATCACGGCCCATGGTTCCGCAAAGCATTGGTGGAAATCATTAGGATCAATACAGTTCACAGGGTCAATCAGTCCACTGCATCGAGTCTTTTCCTAAATCGTTTCCAATTGTTTCCTAAATCGTTGATTCACCCCACGCAAACCAATGGCAACTTGGGCATTTGATCGATTCATCAGCACCCTGCGCTATTTTGGGGTGTTTCCCGTGATTGGTGATTTTGGTTGGGTACAAAAACTGATGGGGACACAGGCCAAGGTGGATTGGATGGAACCGTCTTTAGCCCAGACTACGCGCCCGATCGCTCTGGTGTGGGGGGCCTGTGGGGATGTGGGCCGGCGGGTGGTGCGCTTGCTCCTGCAACGGAACTATCAGGTTTGGGCCTTGGGAGTCGATCGGGCCCGGCTCCCGGCCGATCCCCAACTCCATTGGCTGACCTTTGAGCAATGGGCTGAAGCGCCGATCGAACAGGCGGCGGCAATTTTGATTTTTGGAGCGGCGGCCCCCGAAGCCTGGGTCGATCGCGCGGCTCAAGCGACCCGAGCGCCCCAACGAGCGCCGCAAATGGTTTGTGATTTTCGGCAACCCAGCCCCGAACTGGCCCAAGTTTGGGGGGCGATCGACGATGTGGTGATGGGCGGAGTCAGCAGCAGCGATCTGCGTCTGTTTAGTGGGTATGGCCTGTTTGCGGGCAATGTTTCCACCGACAATTCCGGGGGGTTTGCCTCCATTCGCACCCGCAATTTTCAGGAACCGATTAATCTGTCGGCCTTTGAGGGGTTGGAATTGCGCATTAAGGGCGATGGCCAACGCTACAAGCTCATTTTGCGTGCGGAATCTCGCTGGGACGGCATTGGCTACTGCGCCTCTTTTGATACGGTCTACAACATTTGGCAAACGGTGCGCATTCCTTTCCGAACCTTGCGACCGGTGTTTCGGGCCCGTACCTTGACCGATGCGCCCGGGTTTGATGCCCGAGCCTTGCGGGCCGTGCAGTTGATGTTGAGCAAGTTTGAATATGACGGGGATTTGAACCCCAAATTCAAGGCCGGTGGGTTTTCCCTGGCGATCGAAACCATCACCGCCTATGGCCAAGCAACGCCCTCGTGCTGGATCCTCTGCGGTGCTGCGCCAGAGTTTGTGGACTATTGGCAAGGGAGCGGCCTGAACGGCCAGGTCTTGGCAACGCCTGAGTCGATCGACCCGGCCCAAGCGGAGCAGCTCGCCCAAACTTGTCTTCAGGCTGTTGATTAACCCCTAAAATAGCCAACGTCCTCGTAGGCACTCCCGATCGACTACGATCGGGCCATGCTCACTTTTCCTAGCGCCATCCATGCAGCCCACCGACCCCAATCAATTCACCGAAAAAGCCTGGGAAGCGATCGTTAATTCCCAAGAAGTGGCCCGCCGGATGCGCCAGCAGAACCTGGAGGTGGAGCATGTGATCTTGGCTCTGCTGGAAATTAACGACACGGCGGCGGTGGTGTTGGAGCGGGCCCAACTGGATCCGGCTCAGGTGGCGCGGCAGTTGGAAAATTTTGGCCAGCGGCAACCCCGGGGCGGCGCGGGTGACCAGCTCTATCTGGGGCGGGGGTTAGATGCCCTGCTCGATCGGGCTGATGTGGCTCGGGAATCCTGGGGCGATCGGGAAATTGGCATTGATCACCTGCTGTTGGCCTTTGCCGATGACGATCGGGTGGGACGCAAAATTCTGCGATCGCTACGGGTCGATCCTCAAGATGTGGAAGCGGCCATTCGGGAAATTCGCAGCGCCATCAAGGCCCAGGAGCGATCGGCCGAAGCCACTGGCCCCGCCCGCGACAGCGTGAGCAAAGAAGAAGATCCCCTGGAAGCCCTGGAGCGCTTTGGACGCGACCTGACCGAACAAGCCCGGGCCGGCAAATTAGATCCGGTGATTGGACGCGATGAGGAAATTCGCCGTGTGATTCAGGTGCTCTCACGCCGCAGCAAAAATAACCCGGTGTTGATTGGGGAGCCGGGCGTGGGCAAAACCGCCGTGGTGGAAGGCTTGGCCCAACGGATTGTGAATGGGGATGTGCCGGAATCCCTCAAAAATCGGCGGTTAATTGTGCTGGACATGGGCAGCCTGATCGCCGGAGCCAAATTTCGGGGGGAATTTGAGGAACGACTGCGATCGGTCTTGCGGGCCGTGACCCACTCGGGCGGCTCCGTGGTGCTGTTCATCGATGAGCTGCACACCATCATCGGTACGGGATCGGGCCAAAGCAGCGCCATGGACGCGGGCAGCCTACTGAAACCCATGTTGGCGCGGGGGGAACTGCGGTGCATTGGAGCCACCACCCTCGATGAATATCGCACCCATGTGGAAAAGGATCCGGCCCTGGAACGGCGATTCCAACAGGTTTTGGTAGAAGAACCGACGATCGACGTGACGGTTTCGATCCTGCGTGGCCTGAAGGAGCGCTACGAAGTTCACCATGGGGTGAAGATTTCCGATGCGGCTTTGGTGGCGGCCACCCAACTGTCTAATCGCTATATTCCCGATCGATTCTTGCCCGATAAGGCGATCGATGTGGTGGACGAAGCGGCCGCCAAATTAAAAATGGAAATCACCTCCAAGCCGGTGGAGCTGGAGACGATCGAACGGCGGCTACGGCAATTGGAAATGGAGCGGTTGTCCTTGCAGGGCGAAACAGCCTCGCGCGATCGACTGCTGCGCATTGAAGCTGAAATTAGCACCCTTCAGAGTCAACAAACGGAGCTGGATCAACAGTGGCGGGGTGAGAAAGAATTGCTCGATGAAATTGGCAATTTGAAAGAGCAAGAAAGCACCCTGCAAAAACAAGTTGAACAAGCGGAACGGGACTATGATCTCAATTTGGCAGCCCAGCTTAAGTATGGTGACCTAGAGCGTATTCAAGAGGAACGAGCCGCTAAAGAATCCCAATTGTTGGCCATCCAAACGCAAATGGCCGTGCCCATGTTGCGAGAGCAGGTCACGGAAGCGGATATTGCGGAAGTGGTGGCGAAATGGACTGGCATTCCGGTTAATCGGTTGATGGAATCGGAGCGCCAAAAACTTTTGCAACTGGAGCGCTATTTACACGATCGCGTGATTGGCCAACAGGAGGCGATCACCGCCGTGGCCGCCGCCATTCGCCGGGCCCGCGCTGGCATGAAAGACCCGGGCCGCCCGATCGGTTCCTTCCTGTTTTTGGGGCCCACGGGGGTCGGCAAAACAGAATTAGCCCGCGCCTTGGCGGAGCTGCTATTTGATAGCGAAGATGCCATGATTCGGATTGATATGTCCGAATATATGGAGAAGCAAAATGTGTTGCGGTTGGTGGGTGCGCCGCCGGGATATGTGGGCTATGAAGCGGGTGGCCAGCTCACTGATGCAGTGCGGCGGCATCCCTATTCCGTGATTTTGTTTGATGAAGTGGAAAAGGCGCACCCGGATATTTTTAATATCTTGCTGCAAGTGCTGGATGATGGGCGCTTAACGGATGGTCAAGGGCGTGTGGCGGATTTCCGGAACACCATTTTGATCATGACCAGTAATCTGGGCAGCGAGCATATTTTGAAATCTAGCCTGGAAGAGGAAGGCTATGATGAAATGCGCGATCGGGTGTTGAAGGCTTTGCGATCGCACTTCCGCCCCGAGTTTTTGAATCGGGTGGATGAAACGATTATTTTTGAAGCTCTCTCGAAGGGGAATTTGCGCCAAATCGTGTCCATTCAAATGAAGCGAATTGAGCGATTGTTGGCCGATCAAAAAATTGCGATCGCTCTGTCTGAATCAGCTAAAACCTACATTGCCGATGTGGGTTACGACCCGGTGTATGGGGCCCGCCCCCTGAAGCGAGCCATCCAAAAGGAATTGGAAAACCCGATCGCCGATCAAATCCTGGCCGGCGCATTCACCGAAGGCGACACGATCGAGGTGGAAGCGATCGAGGTGAATGGTCAAACCAACTTGGTGTTTCGACGGGCTAGCGATCGGCCCACGGCGCATCCCGACGAAGCGACGGATTCGGAGCCAAACCCACCGCAGCCGCCAACTCTCCCCGAGGTGCTCAATCCCCCGGCGATCGACCCGCTCGATCAAGAACCGCTCGATCGAGATGAAGCGGGCGATCGGGATAACTTGGCCGTTACGGTAGCCGATCGGGACTTGGATGCCCTAGTGGATGTGGAAAAGGACGCGACCACCAACCCCCCGATCATTCCCACGGTGGTTGATTTGCCGGCCCTAGACTCCCTCGACGCAGAACAGCCACCCCTGATTCCCACGAGCAAGATGTCTGAACCGGTTTTTTCCACCCGGTTCTATGACGAAGATGATGAGGTTTAGGGGTTGATGCAGCGGCTAGGTTGCCCCCGGTTGCGCCAAGCGCCCGCAGTTCTCGCACCCTAATTTTTCCTAATCTCTCCCAATTTTTTGTAATTTCTTGTAGTTTTTCGCCGATTTGGCCAACTGTTGCGATCGCACCAGGAGTTCTCAGCGTGCCCCAAGTCACCCTCTCAGCCCTAATCACCGGCTTGCGGACAGGAACCGCCCTCGCCAGTTTCCCTACGGATACGGTTCCGGCCCTGGCGGCTCGGCCCGATCGGGCCCCGGCGGTCTATGCCACCAAGCAGCGCGATTTCCAAAAGCCCCTGATTTTGATGGGGGCCCAGCCAGCGGATTTGTGGCCCTATGTGGACGATCGGGCCGGCGATCTGGGCCAATGGCAGGCGATCGCCCAAGACTATTGGCCAGGAGCCTTAACAATTGTGTTACCTGCCCAGAGCGATCGCCTGCCGCCCATGAACGACATTTTGGGCCCCACACGCTCGATCGGGCTGCGAGTTCCCGCCTGTGAAGTGGCCAAGGCTATTTTGGCCCAAACGGGGCCGCTGCTCACCACCAGTGTGAATCGATCGGGGCAGCCTCCTCTGCGGATGATCGCGGACATTAACCGGGAATTTCCCGAACTGTTGACCCTCAGCCCCGATGAAGTGGCTGCCATGGGCGATTCGGAAGTGGGTTCCGGCGAACCATCCACCGTGGTGCGCTGGGGGCCGACGGGCTGGGAAGTATTGCGCCAAGGGGCCATCCAATTTCTTGGCTAAGATTCTGGATCGCATTAACTATCCATTGGGGCGAAACGATTCATGGGGGCGATCGATGAGCCATGCATTCGATGCGCAATTGATTACAGGTTAATTGGGACGCTCGATCGGCAAGCTAATCACAAATTCTGTCCCCTGACCAACCGTTGATTTCGCCTCCAAACTGCCCCCATGGATATCCACCACAATTTGGCGGGCGATCGCCAATCCTAGCCCCGTTCCGCGACCCACTGCCTTAGTCGTAAACGCCTGGTCAAAAATCTTGCCGATAATTTCCTCAGGGATTCCCACCCCGTTATCAGCGATCGTGACTTGAACAGTTGCTTGATCGGACGTGACGCGAATGGAAATTGCCTGAGCAGCGGCGGTTAATGCTTCAAAACTATGCCCTTGACTGGCCTCATCCAACGCATCGATCGCATTGGCTAACAAATTCATAAACACCTGGTTCAGTTGCCCCGGAAAGCAATAAATTTCGGGCACTGGATCGTAATTGGTGGCCACATGAATCGCTGGTCGGTGATCATTGCCCTTCAGACGATGGCGCAAGATTAAAACCGTGCTGTCAATGCCTTCACGCACATCAAACAATTGCTTGCTTTCCGTATCCGCTCGGGAGAAGGTTCTCAAACTCTTGCTGATGGCACGGATTCGATCGCCACTTTCCTTCATGGCCCGAATCAGTTGCATGGCATCATCGCGCACATAGTCCAAATCCACCGCTTCCAATTCCGCTTGAATTTGGGCGCTGGGATTCGGCAACTCTTGAGCATAGAGATCTAGCAAGCCCAGGAGATCTTCAATGTAAATTTGGGTTGCGTCAATGTTGCCAATAATGCAGCCGATCGGGTTATTAATTTCGTGGGCTACCCCTGCCACTAAACTTCCCAAAGCCGACATTTTTTCACTTTGAACTAGCTTTAATTGTGCTTGCTGTAAGTCCGTAAAAGACTGTTGTACCTGCTGATAGAGCTTGGCATTGTTGAGAGAAATGGCTGCTTGCGTGCAAAGGAAGTTGAGAATAATCACTCGATCGTTGGTGAAAACTCCAGCGGTTAGCCGATTTTCCAAATACAAGCAACCCAATAATTGCCCCTGATTCAAGATAGGCAAACAGAGGACGCTCTTCGGTTGGTGTTGATTTAAATAACTTCCGATTACTGGTAAATCCGTAACCAAATCATCAATAACAATCAGTTCTTGGGTATTTTTTACATACCGAATGAGCTTGGCCGGCACTTGACTGTGATCGGTTAAAGGATCATTTCCCAGTTGGGTCGATTTCAGTGTGGCCGTAGCACGCACTTGCCAGCTTCCACGATCATCAGCCAACACCAAAACGCAGCGTTCTGCTCCGGAATTTTGCAAAATAATTTGCGTGAGTTGACCCAACAATTCTTCTAATTGAATAGTGCTAGAAAGGGCCTGTGACGCTCGCAAAATGCTAGCAAAGTCCAAGGTTTGATTAAGCCGAGCGCTGCTGGCACTTTTGCGCGTGCTGCTGTGGATGGTCGGGTTAACCGAAGTAAGGGTCATCAACGTGTTGAGAAAGTCAACTGAGGTGGAACTCGCCTGAAGAATTGGTCGCAACAATTTGGGATAGCGAATTTCCAGATCTCGAATTTTGGCTTTGGCTCCCCAGCGGGCATAGCAATAGTAGGCTTCCTGGAGATAAACGGCGGCAATTTTCTCCTTACCCCAACTCATATAAAACTTCGCAGCCAGTTCATTGGCCAGGGCCTCTTCCTGGAGATAGCCCATGCCTTTGGCGTTGGCGATCGCCCAATCATAGGACTCGATCGCCTCAGGATATTGATTGGTGAGGCGATCGGTTTCCGCCTTCACCAAAAAGTAAAGGTGCAAGAAGTTTTCGGGACAATTATCGGCCCAAATTTTGAGCTGATCACGATAGCGAATGATGGTTGTCCAATCCCTGGCTTTTTGTTCTTCAGGGGTTTGCTCATATCGAGCCGCTAAGAGCAGCGCATAAACAAAGCAGTGATGAACGTAGGGCAATAGCCCCTGAGGAGCCACATTAATAATTTCTGATTCCGCCTGCTGACCGTAATAATAGGCTTCTTCCAGTTGATCAAAAATCAGAAGAACTTGGGTACGCAGGATATTGAAAATGCAAATAACTTGCCAATTTTTGTGAATCCGGCATTGCTCTAAGTAGGCTAGCTCTGACTGAATTTTGCCCCAGCCGATCGATAAATCCGTTGGGTCATACTCCGGGTCTAGGAGATTGGCAACCACCGACAGACCCCCTAACATAAGATCGATCGCCCACTGATTTTTATGCTTGCGACTGAAGTTTAAATATTCTGTAATTTCATCAAATAGTTGATCTAGGGGCAGGCTTTGATAAAACCGGCAATACATGTTGTGACCAAAAGCATAGGCCGCGTATTGCAAATTACTCGATTCCAGCCCCACTCGATAGGAAGATAGATAATCCTCCGTGGCGATTTTGAGGGGATCTGACCAATGGCGTAAGGAACTGCCAATCATCAAATAAGCCACACTTTCAGCGGACTTGTTATTAAAAGCCTGAATTAGCTGAAGGGTAATATCTAGTAATTGATCAGTGCCTTGATAGTTATTCAAGGCATAGCCCCGCAGTCCACCAAAAGCCGGGTAGATGTAGCCAATTTCCGGTGTATTGCCATATTGCAAACAAAGATTCACTGCCTTGGCACAAATGACCGACCACAGCCGTTGATGGGAACGATAGGTGGGCGGCCCCATGCTAATTAACAGCTTGATCGCCATTTTTTGCTCCGGCTCAGTCATGATCGGCAACTGAGTCAGCACCTCAAAGGAATTATGATTGGCCAATGTTTTTGCTTGGCCTAATTCCTGGGCTAGGGCCGCTTCCAAGTGATCAACAGGCAGATCAATATCCAGGAGGGCTAAGCCTTGACGGCCCGCTTGAATCGCTTCGGGATATTTGGCTTGCAAGGTATATTGCAAGATCGACATGTTGTAAACATCGGCTTTTTCTAAGGAAGTTTTCGCCTTGCCCAAGGCTCTTTGAATCCAGATTTCTGCTGCTTCCAGGTTGCCATTCAAATATTCAACTTCTGCCCGTTCTTTATCGAGCCTAAAACTGAGGTCATAATCCTTTTGGGCGATCGCCTCCGGTAACAACTCGATCGCCGTGCGAATATAGGTCAATGCGGCGGCATAGGCGGTGGCGGCTTTGGCCTTGCAACCGGCTAAGAAATTTAATTGGGCTAATTCTCGCTGTTGGTTGGGTGCTGCAATGAGCGCTTGACCCACGTTGAGGTGGTTAACAATTTCAAAGATCCGCTCTTCCCGATCGCGCTCTGAAAGTTGCTCCAACAGTAACCGACCCACACAAAGATGGGTTGCCTGTTTTTGGTCGTCATCAATCAAGGCATAGGCTGCCTGTTGAACACGATCGTGCAAAAAGCGATAAACAGCCCGATCGCTCACTGTGGTTTCTGTTTCTGTCGCCTCTGGTGTTTCTTGACCTAAATAGAATTTATAAACCTCGCTTTGGGGCAAAATTAATCCCTCTTGCAGCGCTTTCCAGAGGGCTGCGGCGGTCTCCGTTTCTGACTGTTCAGAAACAATGGCCAAGGTGCTCAAATCAAACTGGTTGCCAATACAAGCGGCTAGCTTCAAAACTCCTTGGGTAACCGCAGGCAACTTCTGAAGCTGCAAGGCCATAAATTCCACCACATTGTCCGTTAAAGACAGGGTGCTGATGGGTGCTAAATCGCATTCCCAAACGCCTTGCTCTCGGTCAAACAAAATATAGCCATCTTCTTTGAGAGCCTTCAAAAATTGGGCCGTAAAGAAAGGATTTCCTTGAGTACGAAGATAAATTAGCTCCGTCAGCAAGCGCGATCGATCCAAGCCGCAATGCAAAGTTTCCGCCACCAACTGGTTAGTATCGCGAAACCCTAGGGGAGCAAGGGTGATTGTTTGCAGCGTGACCTCTGCTTTTTTCAGTTCCTCAATGGTCAGCATTAACGGATGGGCAGACGAGACTTCATTATCTCGATAGGTTCCCAATAGCAAAAGATAGGGATGACCATCCATCAAAATCTTAATCAGTTGCAAAGAGGCTGAATCAGCCCACTGCAAATCATCCAAAAATAAAACCAGGGGATGGGTCGCTTGGGTAAAGATTTGGAGGAAATTCTGAAAGAGCAAATTAAATCGATTTTGAGCCGCCGCACCGGATAACTCCGGAGCCGGTGGTTGCGAACCAATAATCCGCTCTAGCTCAGGAATCACGTCAATCAGTACCTGCCCGTTGGTTCCCAGGGCCGTCAAAATTTTCGTGCGCCATTGGGCAAGTTGTTGGTCAGATTCTGAGAGAAGCTGCCCCATCAAATCTCGAAACGCTTGAACAAAGGCCGAAAAAGGAATATTGCGATTAAATTGATCAAACTTTCCCTTAATGAAGTAGCCCCGTTGCCGCACGATCGGCTTATGGACTTCACTAACCACGGCAGTTTTGCCAATGCCGGAAAATCCCGCCACTAACATTAATTCCGAGGCTCCCTGGGCCACGCGATCGAATGCATCTAAAAGGGCTTGAACTTCTGTTTGGCGACCATAAAGTTTTTCGGGAATCAGGAATCGATCGTTCAAGTCCCGATCGCCCAAAGAAAAAACCGCTACCCGTCCTTGAAGGGTATATTGGTTGAGGCAATGCTCCAGGTCATGCTTCAACCCCAAGGCACTTTGGTAGCGATCCTCCGCATTTTTGGCCATCAACTTGTTGACAATTGCCGCCACCATGCCAGGAACCTGAGGGTTCAACACATCCACCGCTGGCGGAATTTGCGTCATGTGGCAATGAATTAGCTCCAGCGGATCTTGACCCTTAAACGGTAATTCCCCCGTCAACATTTGATAGAGCGTGACTCCTAGGGCGTAAAAATCAGCTCGATAATCGATCGCCCGGTTCATGCGCCCCGTTTGTTCTGGAGCCAAATAGGCGAGGGTTCCCTCCAGACTTTTAGGACTTTGGAGGGATTGCGTTTCCTTCGGCAACAGAGAAGCAATTCCAAAGTCAATTAATTTGACTTGCTTGGAAGTGGGGTCAATGAGAATATTGGTTGGTTTAATATCTTTATGAATAACCCGATATTGATGCAATTCATGGAGAATTTCAACCAAACGAACTGCAATTCCTAGAATTTCAACAAAAGTGACTGTATTATCTTGAAGATATTGAGCAAGGGAAATTGCTCCAAAATCTTCCATCACCAATCCGTATCCATTGCCGTAGGGAATGAGGCTAAGGGGGTGAACAATACCATCAATGGGTAAGTTTTTGGTGACCGTATATTGATTGCGAAACTGGACTAATTCTGCAAAACTTGGATATTCCTGAGACAGAACTTTAATGATGACCGATCGCTGGGTTGCCTTTTCCACTGCGCGATAGACCAGTGTTCTTGTGCCTTCATACATCAGCTCAAGAATCTGGTATGCCGGAAGATGGGCGATCGCTGGGTTGGTGGAACCGGGCGCACTCGTCATGGGTTCAGACTCAGGGGAAGTAGTGTTACGGGAATTTCATCAGAAGCCCGAAACTTGAGTTTAGGTCACTGTCCTAGTTACTGCTTTAGTATAAAGAAAAATTTTGATTTGCCATCCCTCACTCCTGGCCAAACTGGCTTTTAAAATGAGGGTTGACTAAACCAATTCTCATTTAGCTTGATCAGGGTTTTTGCCATTTTGAGAGACCGAGACTGTAAACAAAAACCTTCATTGTCTCGTTTCAGATTTTGATCAAGAAAGTGAGATGACTGTCATTATTGAACGAAATGATTCTGAATGAATTTCAGATGCTTTCTCAGATAATTGTAATATTTCTTCAATATTTTCTAAAGATTTTGCCCTGGCGAGATCAACAGATTCACTATTAATCGAGACAGGCTTGTAACTTTTTTTACATTGCAAATTTAAGTTTTGAATCAATTTTTAGGGATTATGAGTTTCCGCCTCAGCAACCTGGCTAAAAAAGCTACATTGTACCTGCGGAGATAGTATGAATTGGCTTGGCAAACGCAAGCTTCAACTGAGCGATCGACAATAGCTCACTAGTTAGCAAAATTCAGTGACTTACTGAAAGACTTACTGAAACGATTTCGTGGCAGTTTGCACAAGGCACGCTGGATTTTTGATCCGATGACTGGATCTCATGGATCAATCTAATAAGTTAAGTTAATTAGTCAATTTGATTGGGCGATCGAGCGGCAATGGCCATGAACCCATGACCACCCCCGCAGGGTCTGAGGCTCGAAGGCGCTCAAAACCAGAGGAAGCGATCGGGGAGTGGGTTCCTGGCCCATGGCAACGTTACTTCCAACCAGCGCGATCGAGCAGTTTGAGCGCCACCTCGTTGTTGCGGCCAAAGGTGGTGGCGCTCACGGTAGATTCCTTGAAAGTGCCCAGCTTGGCCAGATCTGGATCCAGCGCCACACCCTTCAGCACGGGATATTCGTGGTTGCCCTTGGCAAAGAGTTCCTGGGCTTCGGGACTCAGCAAATATTCCATGAACTGAATCGCCCCTTCGGGGTTACGAGCATTTTTCACCAGGCCCACGCCACTGATGTTGATGTGGGTTCCCCGATCGCCCTGGTTTGGGAAACAGACTCCAATTCGTTGGAAGGCGGTGCGCTCTTCCGGTTTGGTGGACTTGGCCAAACGCACCAAATAGTAAGTGTTGGAAATGGCGATCGAACCAATACCCGCTGCACAGGACATGATTTGCGCCGTGTCATTGCCTTCCGGTGGCCGCGCAAAATTCGCCACCATGCTGCGGGCCCATTGTTCCGTCTTGGCCTCGCCATGGACAGCAATCATTTCGCCCACCCAGGACAGGTTGTAGATGTTGCTGGAGGTGCGCACCAGAATTTGGCTGCGCCACCGGGCATCGGCCAGCGCTTCATAGGTGCTGAGTTCCGAGGGTTGCACCTTTTCCTTGTTGTACATAATCACGCGGGCCCGCTTTGACAGGGCAAACCACTGGCCTTCCGGGTGGCGCAAATTTTCTGGAACCGCGCTGTAAAGGTTGGGGGCCTGGGTGGGGGTCACCGGCTGAAACAACCCTTCTGCCGAAGCCCGCCATAATCGCCCCGCGTCCACTGTTAACAACAGATCTGCTGTGCTGTTGCTGCCTTCTGCTTGGATCCGCTCAATGAGCTTGTCGGCATCATCGGAGATGTACTCGATTTTGATGCCGGTTTTGCGTTCAAATCCTTCATAAACAGCCTTGTCGCTGTCGTAGTGACGGCCGGAATAGAGCCGCAACACTTTTTGGCTGGATCCATTGCTGGAACTGCTGTTGGCGTTGTTGGAAGTGGAGGAAGATGGGGTGCAACCCTGGGCGATCGCAACGGCGGCGGTGGCCATTGAACTGGTCGCCAAAAAGGCGCGGCGGGTCAAACGTCTCATGGAAGCTGGCAATGTCGGGTTGATGAAAATCCGGTTCGGGGTGGTTGTCAGTCTGCGCAGGGAGATCGGCTGTTGTCGTGACCCAATTCCAGGGTCTACCCCGAGGGCACTGAGCGCCTGGGATGGTGGGTCGATCGAGGATTGCTGATGACTGCTGGCGATCGCACCTCGGCCGGATAATCGGCGTTTTAATTGAAGTATGAGCCTAGCATTATTGCAATTAATTCTCAGTCTAGCTTAACAAAAGATTGTCTGAAGCCAGGACTGGGTAATGGATGATCATGGAATTATGAAATCAATCACTAGACCTTTTGTATCAATCAAGACCCTCACTCTAAATCCCTCTTCCAAGTTCGGAGAGGGACTTGATCGCCAGTCCCGAGATCGCTGTAACGCAATGGTTCTGGCTCCCCTTCGCCCTCCCTGGGCGAAGGGGTTGGGGGATGAGGGCTGCTAGCCGATTCGTGTAAGAAGTTTACTGAGCAGGCTGCGGAGCCGTTCTCATTTCTATTCATAACTTTTTTCAAAAAGCGATTAATGATGATCAACCATGGGCGATCGCGCCGGTTTTGGCTGAGGGGTTTGGGTGCTCTGGCCCTGGCTACGCAAATCGACGGCCGATCGCTGGCTAGGGCGGCAGATTCTCCCTTGTCGCCATTGCCAACGGCTAACCCGGTGCGGCCTCTGCTGCGGCCGCGATCGCTCCGACCCGGCGACACGATCGCGATTGTGGCTCCGGCGGGGCGCGTTTCGGCAGCCGACCTACAGCAGGGCTGGCAGTGGTTTACTCAGCAAGGATTTCGGCTGGTTCCGGGGCGACATTTATTCGATCGAGATGGTTACTTGGCCGGGCGCGATCGGGATCGGGCGGCGGATTTAAACCGGGCCTTTGCCGATCCGCAAGTGGCGGCAATTATTTGTGCGCGCGGTGGGTGGGGCTGTGCGCGGATTTTGCCCCTGCTGGATTGGGAGTTGGCGCGATCGCACCCCAAAATTCTCCTGGGCTTCAGCGACATCAGCGCCCTGTTGTTGGCCTATTACGAGCGATCGGGCTTGGTCACGTTCCATGGCCCCGTGATCGCTTCTCGCTGGAATGCGTTTTCCACGGCCGCTTGGCAACAGGTTTTGATGGCAGGGACAGCGGCCACCCTCCAAAATCCGCCCCAGCAAACCCACCGAGTGATTCACCCCGGCCAAGCCCAGGGCCCCTTGGTGGTGGCGAATCTGTCGGTGTTGGCGGCCATGGTGGGATCCACCTATCTTCCCCAGTGGGCGGGCAAAATTTTGGTGGTGGAAGAGGTGGGCGAGCCGGTCTATCGGGTCGATCGCCTGTTGTCGCAACTGAAGCTGGCGGGTTTGCTGGATCAGTTGGCGGGGTTCGTGTTTGCCCAATGCACGCGCTGCGAGAGTCCGGGCGATCGGGAGCCGGCCCTTTCCCTTAACCGCGTGCTGGATGATTGGATTCGCCCCTTGGGAATTCCCAGTTGGCAGGGGTTAGCCCTAGGCCATGTGCCCGACAAGCTCACCCTCCCGATCGGGATTCCGGTGGCGATCGATGCCGAACGGGCCACGCTGCAATTACTGGAAGCCCCTGTGGAACTGCGGGAACCTCTCGCGGCAAATTTGACGACCAATGGGTTGCGATCGATGGGTTGAACTGGTCTCGCCGCACGAACCAGACCGACTGACCAGCAGCCAGCATTCCCAGCCATGCCAGCCCACCGAGCGGGCTACTCATCCCGGGATCCAATCCGCAACGCGCTATCCTCATGGAAATTACGACGGTTGGAAACGGTTAATTCCGTTGCTCGCCATTTTAGCCCGCCCGTTTGCGGATCCAGGCTGGGGCGATCGGGATTCAGGATTAGCGGATTAATCACCGGCTTAATCACCGGCTCAATCACCGCCAACAACGGGGATCCATGGGTGTTAAGCCTACGTCCTTAAAGACGTTCTTGAATACGTGCTTGAAGGAGACGGTAGCCATTGGCCAGAACCCGATCCCCCACCAATGGTTTAATTCCCCTGCGTCCCGGTAACTGCTGCCGTTGCCGCCGTTGTGGCCCCAGTGCTTGTTGTTGATTCTGCTTGCCTTGGCTTCGTTTGTCCGTTTTTCCCCACCTTTCCCTTGAAGAATCGACTGTCCTACTCAACCGTTCACTGGCTCAGCAACCTACCGCGAGCCATTTTGCAGCGCCGCGCTCCCAAACGGGTTAACCAATGGGTGAAGTGGCTTGCGCCGGGTTTGTTGGTCAAGCGCTGGCTGCTGACCAGTGCGAGCGGGGCGGTGTTGGTGTGGTTTGGGGCGGCCATTTGGACAAAGCAAACCCCGGTGTTTTACACCACTCAGTTCTTGCAAGAGTTTGTGGGGCGCTTGGCCACCCTAATTCCCAATAATGTTTCTGGGCCGCTGGTGTTGGCGGGGGGGTTGGGGTTGGTGTTGTGGGGACAAACGCGCACCCTGGGAACGATCGCGGAAGTGCTGATGCCCGATGGGGATGAGGAGTTGATCGATCGCCTCTTGACCCATCGGCGGCTGAATCGGGGGCCGCGCATTGTGGCGATCGGGGGTGGCACGGGTCTCTCAACCCTGTTGCGAGGCCTCAAGCAATACAGCGCCAACATCACGGCCATTGTGACGGTGGCGGATGATGGCGGATCTTCAGGACGGCTGCGGCGCGATTTTGGGGTGCTGCCACCAGGGGATATTCGCAATTGCTTGGCGGCCCTGTCGGCGGAAGAGCGGCTGATGACGGCGTTGTTTCAATATCGCTTCACCACCGGCAGCGGGTTGGCGGGCCACAGCTTTGGCAACTTGTTTTTGACGGCCATGAGCGACATCACGGGAGACTTGGAACAGGCGATCGATGCCAGTTCCCAAGTCCTGGCGGTGCAGGGGCGGGTGTTGCCGGCCACGCTGGAGGATGTGGTGCTCTGGGCTGAGCTAACCGATGGCCGTTACGTGGAGGGCGAGTCGAACATCAGCGAGGCCCATGGGCAAATTGCCCGCATTGGTTGCACGCCGTCTAATCCTCGGGCCGTGCCTCGGGCGATCGAGGCGATCGAGTCGGCGGACTACATCATCATTGGCCCCGGCAGCCTCTACACCAGCGTGATTCCCAATCTGTTGGTTCCAGAAATTACTGAGGCGATCGCCCGTTGTCCGGCTCCTCGGATCTATGTGTGCAACGTGATGAGCCAACCGGGAGAAACGGAGGGCTACACCGTTTCGGATCACATCCGGGCGATCGACCAGGCCTGTGGTCACAAATTGTTTGATGCGGTGTTGGTGCAAAAAAATCCCCCATCCCCCAAAACCCTCGATCGCTATGCCCGCGAACATAGCCACCCCATTCAGCTCGATCGGGAAGCGGTGGCGCGTCTGGGTCGCCGGATCGTGATTGCCAACGTCATTGACGAAGATCCCCACACGGGACTAATTCGCCACCACTCGGGCAAGTTAGCCCGCGTGCTGCTCCGTTGGTTCGATCGCGCTGCTGCCCACAATCTCGAGAATTCTTAGGGCCAATTGCGCCATTGCCCTGGGGCCAAAATCGCTGATCGGCTGGATCGGGTTGAGCGGCGCGAAGGAGTCGATCGCTTGAAACGGCTCGATCGGCTCCATATCCAATCAAAATTCATGCCCTTGAACCTACTGCACCTGTCGGCTGGGGACTTGCTGTTGCGGGGGTTGTTTTGTAATTTTGAACGTTTGATCCCAGTAATTTCACGTAGAATTTACATCACCCTATTGAGATCCAAAATCAATAATATTTTGTCTTTGTTCTGCCTTAGATCGATCTAGAATTCGCTAGAATGACGATCAAAACTGATTCATCGCCGCTTAATTATCTTTTCATAAATCAGATTGAGAATCATTATCTTTTTGATGGATGCGAAGGGATTTGGCTCTGGGCTGGCGACCTTGGGAGGGCAGTGATTTTGAGGAATTGCTGCCAGCTTTTGATGGTTAAAGGCTGGGGATGAATTCAGTTTGCAATGGACTCAGATTTTTCGTGTGAGGTTTGCATATGTCTCGGTTCCATTGGCGATCGCGCTTAACCCCGATCGCTGCCCTGGCCCTGTTGGCGGCGGCTCCCGCTGCACCGGCCTTAGCCCAATCCGTTAATTCCACTAGCCCTGACTTGGCCAATCCCGACTCGATCGGGGCCGTGGCCGACACCAGCGAGCTGATCAACGACCTCAACCAATACGGCCAAGAGGGACGCAACCGCCGCGCCAGCAGCGCCGATCAGGTCACCTCCGTCTCGCAACTGTCGGACGTGCAACCCACCGATTGGGCCTTCCAAGCCCTGCAATCGCTGGTTGAGCGCTACGGTTGCATTGCCGGTTATCCCGACGGAACCTACAAGGGCAACCGGGCCATGACTCGCTACGAGTTCGCGGCCGGTTTGAATGCTTGCCTCGATCGAATCCAAGAATTGCTCGTGACCAACGTGGCTGACTACGCCACCAAGGCCGATCTGGAAGTCCTGAAGAAATTGCAGGACATGTTCAAGACCGAGCTGGCCGCGCTGCGGGGTCGCGTAGACACCCTGGAAGGTCGGATTTCTTACCTGGAGAAAACCCAATTCTCCACCACCACCAAGTTGACCGGGAACGCCATCCTTGGTTTGCAAGGGGGAACCCTCACGGGCGATGACGACGACAGCAACGCCGAAAACGTCACCTTCAGCAATCGGGTGCGACTGGTGTTCAACACCAGCTTCACGGGCCAAGACACCCTGACCACCCGTTTGGAAACCAACAATGTTCAGAATCCGCTGAACGATGTGACGGGCTTGGGTTCCCTGAGCTACGGCGACGGCAACAGCAACCAAATCAGCCTGACCTATTTGGGCTATCGCTTCCCGATCGGGGAAAAAGTGGAAGCCCTGGTGGGAACCACCGGGTTGGATTTGGATGACATCCACGACACCCACAACCCCTTCCTTTATGGCGATGGTTCCGGGGCCCTGTCGCGATTTGGCGATCGGCCGCCCGTGTTGCGTCAACCGGCCGATGCTGGGGTGGGCTTTGTTTGGAGTCCCAGCGATCAATGGTCGATCGGGGCCGCCTACATGGCCGGCAACGCCGCCAGCCCCAGCGATGGCAGCGGTCTTTTTGGCGGTAGCTACAGCGCCAGCGCCAGCTTGAACTACAAGAGCAGTGACAGCCGCTTCAGCGCCGGCCTGTTCTTTGCCCACAGCTACTACTCCAACGACGATTACCAATACGCCGACGAAGACTTGGGCCTGTTGGGTCGCACCGGCACGCGACGCACAATCAACCCCTTTGGCGACCATTCCGCGATCAGCAACAGTGTTGGCCTGCAAGCTAACTATCTGTTCTCGCCCAAGGTGGGCTTGAACGGTTGGGTTGGTTACACCAAGGCGGAAGATGCCCAAAGCGACGACAGCATCGACGTGCTGAACTGGGCTGTGGGTTTGGTCTTCCCTGACTTGGGCAAAGAAGGCAACCTGGGATCCTTGTTGGTGGGTCAGCCGCCGACGGTGATCAGTGCGGATGGCGTGGAAGAGGATGACGAAACACCGATCCACGTGGAAGCGCTCTACCGCTGGGCCGTGAACGACTTCATTTCGATCACTCCGGGGGTGATTGCGGTGTTCAATGCGGACACGGGCAACGACAACAACACGGCCATCTTGGGCGTGGTGCGCACCGAGTTCAGTTTCTAGGTTCCTGGTGCTCCTGACCCAAAATCAGGGTTTGAACGATCAATTGGGGCGAATGGTTCGATCGTTAAACTTGAGCACAAAACTTGAGCACAAACCGGATGATGACCCGAATTACAGGGGAGAAGCGATTTAGGTGATTGGTGTTGTGGAAACTGCTGAAATCGGCTGAAGCCGGATCAATGGCGGTTGCTAAATATCCAGTGGCTCGATCGACTCACGACCCGTGATTTTGTCCAAATTCCCAATCATTCATGGAATCATCGTTGCCCAATTTTTGAATGATTTTTTCGTTCTTTTATCCTCACCTTTTTGACGAACTGCGATCGGGCGATCGCAGTTTTTTTGTTGAAAAACCCAGTCGTATTCACAAGGGGCTTAAGCCCCTCGCTGCCTAAGGATCTGGTAACAGCAACAGTCATCTAATTTGACCTATCAAAATAAGCTTGACGCGCTAGTAGGGTGGGCAGTGCCCACCTCATAATTGCTCTATGGCATCTGTAATATGACGTACCAATCGTTCTAGGTAAAGGCTGTAACTACAAATAATAATTATGACTAAGGGATTAATCATTCCAACGACCAGGCGCTACGATCGCCCGTTTTGGTAGAAGCTAGCCAGCTTGTTCGCGAGGGCCATTTTTTGGCTGGTGCAGTCCGTTTCGCGCATTCGACGGCGCAGCAGTTCCGTGGCGCTATACATCAGGGCTTGAGCTTGGTCTGCATTACCCAGGGCCCGATACGTGTCGATCGCCCCTTGGGCCGCTTCTAAATACCAATCTGGATGGCGATCGGGTGCGAGGAAATTGAGGGCTTGCTCAAAACAGAGTCGCGCCTCTTGCAAGTAGGGGAAGGCATCGGAGTGGCGCTGGCCTTCGTCCACATGGGCCCGGCCCTTGTGATAGTGCAAAATGCCGCAACCGAGGGCGTAGTCTGGGGCTTGGCGATTGAGGGAGTCGATGCCCTGATTCCAGTTTTTGAGGGCGGCCGCATAGCCGTGGAGCCGCCAAAGGACACAACCCCGATTTGCCCAGGATTTCCAGTGACTGTTTTGGGTGAGTGCCAAGGCGCGATCGAACGCGGTCACCGCCTCGCCTAATTGCCCCAGACTGTCCAAGGTGAGGCCACAGTTATTCCACACATCGGGATTATTCGGATCGCTGGCCAAAGACTGGTGAAAGGCTTCCAGGGCTTCCTGGTGGGCCTGTTGGCTATCGAGGGCAATGCCTAGGTTATTCCAAGCTTCGGCATACTGAGGATCCAGGTCGATCGCCCGTTGATAGGCCTCGCGGGCTTCCTGGGTGCGGCCCAAATCTTCGAGCAAGTTGCCACGATAGTTCCAGGCTTCCTTGCAATGGGGATCGATCGAAAGGGTGCGTTCAAAGGACTCCAGGGCTTGGGCCCGTTGACCGAGCTTTTTCTGAAGCATTCCCCGGGCGAACCAGGCCGCGCTGGCGGTGGGTTGCAACTCCAAAGCCCGTTCATAGGCGGCGGCAGCCTCGCCCCAGCGGTCTAGGGTTTGCAGCAACCGCCCACAATCGAGCCAGGCATTGACAACGTTGGGATCAATGGCCAGGATGTGGCGATAGGCGGCGAGGGCTTCCTCGTGACGCTCCATGGCAGCGAGGGCATGGCCATAGTTCCCCCAAAGATCCATTTGGTGCGGAATTTGTTGCAGGAGTGCCTCCAGTTCCGGGAGAGCTTCGGCATAGGCCTTGGCTCCCACTAGGGCGATCGCCCGGCCGTGGCGAGCAACGGTTAAGTCAGATTGGATATCGAGGGCCCGTTCAAAGGCTTCGATCGCCCCAGGATAATTGCTGGCTTCGAGCTGCTGAAGCCCCAGATCCAACCACTGCTGCAACAACCAGTCCGCAGAATGCTCGGGCATGACGGTTACTTCGCTAACCATCTCCTCTGGGGGCACTGGGGGCAACCAATCCGCTCCCCCAATTGCCCCGGGCGCAAGATGTGGCGGCCCAAATAGGGTCACCCCGGGCGACGATGCACCATTAAACGGATCGGAAAAGGATAGGGGTTCCACAGGCTGATCGACGAGCTAACGCGCGATAGGGATCCAAAAGACGGAATTCAGCGAGGTTAGGCGATCGAGCGGTTTCGGGTGACAAGGGGCGATCGGGGATCGTTAGGGTCAGTCAAGCACGCTCATGTTGACATCAGGAATACCAAGCTCAACCCATTCCGTCAATTCCCTAACCGACAAATTGACCCAACTGTCAGCAGTTCCTGGGATTTAGCGAGCATTCTGGGCAGTAGAGTCCGTTTTGATCGACTTTGATCGACGGTTGGGGCTTTTTTGTGTTGTTGGGGCCGTTTTCAGGTTCTAGCGGCGGCGACGGGGGCGATCGCGGCGATCGTCCTCAAAGTTCTCGAAATCGCTGTTCTCAAAGTCATCTTCAAGATCATCAAACCGCCCGCGCCCCTCGGAGGCATCACGCCGATCATAACGGGCCAGGGCCCGATCGCGCGGATCCGGGCGGCGGGCTAAGCCGGTCTCCTGGCTTGGGGCCGGACGGCTGGGCCGACGCGATCGACGATTTGGCGGTGGGTCGCTCAGCTCCCGGCTCACCTCCTCAAAGGCTTCCCGCTGCAACAGGGGATAGTCACTGATCCAAACTTGGCGATCGGGAAGATAAAAATCAGCCACTTGGGCCACTCGTCCCAAATCGGGGCGATCGGACAAAATCAGGGTTTGGGCCCGCATTCCCGGCTTAATGCCCTTGTGCTCGCGACGCAGCGGAGCCTGCAAACGGGTTTCAAATCCCGTCTCATCGCCCACTTCCAAGTTGAGGCAACGCTCCCGGTTTTCCACAATCACCAACTCGCCCTGGCGGTTCACCGTTTCCTCTTGACCCACCAGCTCTTCAGTCACATAAACATCCAGAATTTCACCTTCCCAAAAACCGCAATAGCCGAATTTGCGCACTTTGCCATTGCGGAGGCTGGCCCAATAGATGGGGGCCCAAAACCAATAGAGCGCTGCCGCAAAGCCCAGCACAAACCAAATGGGGCCCGTCGCATCGCCCGTGGCTAGGCTGCCCAACCAGGTCACCACCATGCCCACCACGGAAATGGCTAGGCGGCGAATGAAGTCCGCCGGCCGCCCCCAATAGAATTGGTATTGCGGATAGGTGGCGATCGAGGGAATCAGGCGATCGAAAGCGTCACGGGTCAGCGGAACCAGCATAGGTTGTTCGGAGGCGGTTCTGAGGAAGTTTCTGAGGAAGTCACTGAGGCGAGTGGACAAGGTTAAGCCATCGGAGGGCAACGCCAGTCGCCCTCACAAGGGGCTGAAGCCCCTTGCTGCCTAGTGATCGGGTAACGGCAACGGCCATTGGCCTTGACCGATCGACATCAGGTTGTCGCGCTGCTACAGCAGTTTTTCAAGACCATAAACCAAGCACTTCAGGTCAATCAGCTTCCGAATCGTCAGCAACACACCGGGCATATAACAGGCCCGATCGCTCGTGTCGTGGCGCAGCGTGTAGATTTGGCCCGGCGCACCAAAGATCACCTCCTGGTGAGCAATGAGACCCGGCAAGCGAATGCTGTGAACATTGATATTGTCGCCGGCCAAGCTGCCCCGCGCACCGGGAATCAATTCCTTTTCTTCCACCTGTGCCGGATTGAAGGTTTTGCCCAATCCAGACATCAGTTGCACCGTTTGCAGGGCCGTGCCGCTGGGTGCGTCGGCCTTTTGGTTGTGGTGCAGCTCAATGATTTCCACATGATCGAAATATTGGGAGGCTTGAACCGCAGCCTGCTGAAGCAACACCATCCCGATCGAGAAGTTGGGAATGATGGCGCAACCGGTGCTGGCCTTGTCGGCAAATTCCGCCAACTCGCGCACCTGTTGCTCACTCAGCCCCGTTGTGCCGATCGCGGGTCGAATGCCATAGGCGATCGCCGATCGCGCATTTTCATAGACCGAACTGGGGTGCGTGAAATCCACCATCACGCCTAACTGTCGCTCTTGGGCCGCCATGGCCAAAGTCGCCTCTAGCTGATCCAAAATCGGCACTTCCAAGGGGCCGCAGCCGACCACTTCGCCCACATCCTGGCCCACTAGCTCCGGCGCGCGATCGACCGCCCCAATGAGGGTCATATCGGGCGCAGCCGCCACCGCCTTCACCACCTCACGGCCCATCTTGCCAGCCGCACCAACCACCACTACTGGAATTGGGGAATTTTGAGTCATGCCCATTCACCGCCGCGTTAAAGACAAACAGAATCAGTCAACCAAATCAAGCCAACCAAGACCAACAACCTAAAACAAATGGGCAACCTAAAACAAACTCCTGCCATAAACCAACCCCTGAAATTTGTCAGCCCCCGAAAATCAGCCAGCAAAGACCGGCAAGCCACCCCGAACCCGCCCAAAACTGCTACCCAGACCAGGGCCAATGTTCACGCTTCGCTCACAGTCGATCGAGTATTTTCAAAGCACCGTATTAATTGCTACTTGGCTGACTTTGGGGTCTGAAGATGCTGTGGAGCGCTCTTTGCGTTGCAATTTGGTCATATTAGACCCGAAAATATCTATTCTTCGCAAGAATAATGACTAGGGGCAAGCATAATCAGCCAAACCATAACCGTGATTATGCGGAAAATGATCCAAGAATGCTTCCTCGCCAGAAGCTGGGTCAGCGATAAGATATTGGTAGTTTGCCGTGATGCGGCTTCGTTTGCGCCTCAGCTTTTGAGGAGAGCCTTGTGACTTTCTCGATCGACCCGTCTGCCGAGAGTTTGCCCGACGGTGCAGAGAGACCCGTTCTGCGTCCTGATTGGTCGGTGGCCCGCTCCAGTCTGTTGATCGTGGACGATCGAACGGACGATCGCACTCTTTTGCATCGACTTCTAGCGCGTGAGGGCTATCACATCCTGCTGGCGGATAATGCCCATCAGGCTTGGCAGCAACTGAAGCACCATACCTTTGACCTCATCCTATTGGATGTGTATCTGCCCGATCGCAGTGGCTTTGCCCTTTGCGAGGAGCTGAAAGCCAACCCAAAAACTGCCGATATTCCGATTATTTTCACTGGCAGCTCTGATGGCGGCTCCAATGGCAGCTTAGATAAAATTCAAGCCTTCAAGGTGGGTGGCGTTGACTATTTAATCAAGCCCTTTGCCCTTGAAGAAGTTTTGGTTCGAGTCAATACACACCTGAAAATTCAGCGAGCTGCCAAGCTGGTTGCCGAACAAAACCAGCGGCTAATAGCGGAAGTGGCGGAACATGAAAAAACCGCCGCCATTTTGCAAGAACAAAAGCAATATTTACGCATTATTTTAGACAACATTCCTCAGCAAATTTTTTGGAAAAATGCTGACTTAGTTTTCTTGGGTTGCAATCGAAGTTGGGCAGAAGCATCCGGTTTAGGGGATCCCGAAAGTGTGATTGGCAAAACCGATCAGGACTTAATTGAAGATCCAGCCATTGCCGAACAATTTCGGGCCCAAGATCGCCGCGTGATTGAAACTAACCAACCCATTTCCCATCAACTATTACGCAAATATCGTCACGCTGAAGGGGGCCAGCCCATCTGGCTAGATTGCTACCGCGTACCGATTCGCGACGAAGCGGGGCAAGTGATTGGGGTTTTAGGGGTTTTGGATGACATCACCGATCGCAAGTTGGCGGCCGATGCCCTGCAACAGGCGGAGGAAAACTATCGCAGCATTTTTGAAAATGCCCTAGAAGGGATCTTTCAAGCCACTTGGGAAGGGCGATTTATGAGTGTGAATCCGACCTTGGCCCGCATTTGTGGCTATGAATCGCCTCAAGAAATGATGGAACTAATCACCAATGTGGGCCACCAACTTTACGTGCGGTCGCACCGGCGCGAAGAGTTTCTGGCCTACATGGCTCAATACGGAGAAGTATCCAATTTTGAGTCGGAAGTTTACCGGAAAGATGGCCGGCGAATTTGGATTTCTGAAACCGTTCGTAGTGTTTATGACGCTGGGGGCAAGTTTCTTTACTTTGAAGGCATGGTGCAAGAGATTACCGAACGTCGCAAAACAGAGCTGGAATTGCGACAACAACGGCAACAATCGGAGCAATTATTGCTGAATATTTTGCCCCAGAAAATTGCTCAGCGCCTGAAAATGCAACAGACGGCCATGGCTGATCGCTTCGAGTCGGCAACGGTGCTGTTTGCGGACATTGTGGGGTTTACGGAATGGGCTTCCCAAATTCAAGCGGCGGAGTTGGTGTCCTGTTTGAATGATATTTTTTCGGAGTTCGATCGCATTGCTGAACGCTATGGGGTTGAAAAAATCAAGACGATCGGGGATGCCTACATGGCCGTGGGGGGCGTGCCTTCGGCGCATCCTAACCATGCCATCAACACGGCGCGGATGGCGTTGGAAATGCAGCAGGCGATCGGGCAGTTTCAACGCAAAAATGGGCAAACCTTTCAGTTGCGAATTGGGCTGAATACGGGCCCCTTGGTGGCGGGGGTCATTGGCATTCGCAAATTTATCTATGATCTCTGGGGCGACACGGTGAATATTGCTAGCCGGATGGAGTCCCAGGGGGAAGCAGCCAAAATTCAGGTGACGGCTTCCACGGCGGCCCTGTTGGGCGATCAATTTGTTCTAGAGCCGCGTGGCCCCTGGCAAGTGCGAGGACGCGGGGAAATGCTCACCTACTGGCTGGTGGGCGAGCGACCGCCAGCGCCGGATCCCGATTTTGCCGAAAGAGCCGGTGAAATAGCTGATGACCCCAGGATGAATCATCTGAATAATTTTCGTGATTCTAATCCGGGTGACTTTGACCCCGATCGTGCGGCGGGGAGTGATCATCCAGCCGGCGATCGGCCAGTGGCGGGCAGTCAGCGCGGGGATTTTGATCCGGAGGTTGACCCCAAGGATTTGAACTCGATCGATCATAATGGGCAGACCCCTACCCATCCGGCCCGTTCTGGGGCTGGCCATGCCGTCGATCGCGCCACCGATGCCCATTCCTAAGACCGCCCCCAGTCCTTCCTCAACCGAGTCCCCCTACGACTGGATGGCCCAGGCCCTCCAGACGATTCACCGGGCCCATTGGCATCGATCGCCCCAGATCCTGAGCGGCCGGCCGGGGGCCGTGGTGGAGCGCGACGGCCGCACCCTGATTAACTTCGCCAGTAATGACTACTTGGGGTTGGCGGGCGATGACCGGTTAATGGCCGCCGCGATCGAGGCGATTCAAACCGATGGAACCGGCAGCACTGGCTCACGGCTGATTACTGGCCAGCGAGCGTTGCACCGAGAGCTAGAGCAGGCGATCGCCCAACTAAAACAGACCGAAGACGCGATCGTCTTCAGTTCCGGGTATTTAGCCAATCTGGGCACGATCGCCGCCTTGGTAGGCCCGCGAGATTTGATTTTGAACGATGCCTATAACCATTCCAGCCTGCTAGCCGGAGCCAAACTCAGTGGAGCCACGGTCGTGGACTATCGGCATGGCGACTTGCAGGATTTGGGCGATCGGCTCCAAAGCCACCGTTCCCACTATCGCCGCTGCCTGATCCTCACGGACACGGTGTTTAGTATGGATGGGGACTTGGCTCCCCTGCCGGAAATTCTGGACTTGGCGGAGGCCTTTTCCGCCATGGTGTTGGTGGATGAGGCTCACGGGACGGGGGTTTTCGGGGCCACGGGGGCCGGCTGCGTGGAGGCCCTGGGGTGCAGCGGGCGATCGCTGATTCAGATGGGAACCCTCAGCAAGGCCCTGGGCAGCTTGGGGGGCTATGTGGCCGGCTCGGCCACCCTCGTCGATTTTTTGCGCAACCGCGCCGCCAGTTGGATTTACACCACGGGCCTGTCACCCGCTGACACGGCCGCCGCCCTGGCTGCCATTCGGATTGTGAACCAAGAACCCGAGCGACGGGCCGCCCTTTGGCACAATACCCGATCGCTCCGTCAAGCCCTTCAGGATTGGTTAGCCACCCAGCCCGCCGAACTCACCCAGGGCGATCGCGCCTACCGCCTACTGCCCAGTGAATCGCCTATTCTCTGTTTGCAAGTGCCCAACCCAGCCACCGTCAGCCAATTGGGGCGATCGCTCACGGAAGCCGGCCTGTGGGTCGGAGCCATTCGACCGCCCACCGTGCCCACCAGCCGCCTGCGCCTGACCCTGATGGCCACCCACCAGCCCGAACATTTAGCTCAACTCATGGCCGCCTTGCGATCGGCCACTCCCCCAGGAGCCTAAGGGGGAAGTGGCTCCCCGCTGCAACCTTAGGAAGGCAAATTTCTAGGGCTGTTAGTGACCTTTCCAGGCATTTTTCAAGGTCAATCAATCCCAAGCCCAAATTCATAACAAGCGTACCCTGGCAACTCCTAGAACCCGTTTGTGCTAAAATCTTGGAATGTTTTGAAGTTATAGGGCTTTAGGCAAATTTAACCTGCCTAAGATGTCCAATCTGGAGCGGAGTGAGCATGACCAGCAACTATGGGGCAGATCAAATTCAGGTTCTTGAAGGGCTTGAACCTGTCCGCAAGCGACCGGGAATGTACATCGGCTCCACTGGGCCGCGCGGTCTCCATCATCTAGTTTACGAGGTGGTGGACAACTCGATCGATGAAGCCCTTGCTGGTTATTGCACCCACATTGAAGTGGATCTGAATGCCAACGGCTCCGTCACCGTCACCGACGACGGCCGCGGCATCCCCGTTGACATTCACCCCCAAACCGGCAAATCCGCCCTCGAAACCGTGATGACCGTGCTGCACGCGGGCGGCAAATTCGGCGGCGGTGGCTACAAAGTATCCGGCGGTCTCCATGGCGTGGGCGTGTCCGTGGTGAATGCCCTCTCGGAAGAAGTGATTGTTGAAGTCAAGCGCCTGAGCCAACGGCACGTTCAACGCTACAGCCGAGGCATCCCCCAAGGGCCCCTGACTAGCGAACCCAGCGACGATTCCCAAACGGGCACGCGGGTCACCTTTTTGCCCGATCGCGAAATTTTCATCACCGGCACAGAATTTGACTACGCCACCCTCGCCAGTCGGCTGCGGGAGCTGGCCTATCTGAATGCGGGCGTAAAAATCACCTTCAGCGATCACCGGCTGGAGCTGTTGCGTACCGAGCAACCCAAGGTTGAAACCTACTGCTATGAAGGCGGCATTCGGGAATATGTAGCCTATATCAACCGCGATCGCCTGCCCCTCCACGAGGAAATTCTCTACGTGCAAGGGGAGCGCGACGGGGTGCATGTGGAAGTGGCCATGCAATGGTCGATCGATGCCTACACGGACAACCTATTCGGGTTTGCCAACAACATCCGCACTGTGGATGGCGGAACCCACCTGGAAGGGTTGAAGGCCGTTTTGACCCGCACCATGAACGCGATCGCCCGCAAGCGCAACAAACTCAAAGATGGCGATGCCAACCTGGGCGGTGAACATATTCGGGAAGGCTTGACGGCGATTATTTCCGTGAAAGTGCCCGATCCAGAATTTGAAGGACAAACCAAAACCAAACTCGGCAACCCCGAGGTACGCGGCATTGTGGATTCCCTGGTGGGGGAAGTTTTCACGGAATATTTGGAGTTCCGGCCCGGTGTGGCGGACTCCATCTTGGAAAAGGCAATTCAGGCCTTTAATGCGGCCGAAGCGGCCCGTCGGGCCCGGGAATTGGTGCGCCGCAAGTCGGTGTTGGAATCGTCGCCCTTGCCGGGTAAATTAGCTGATTGCAGCTCGAAGGATCCGTCCGAATCAGAAATTTTTATTGTGGAAGGAGACTCGGCAGGCGGTTCCGCCAAGCAAGGAAGAAACCGTCGATTCCAAGCCATTTTGCCCCTGCGTGGGAAGATCCTAAACATCGAAAAAACCGACGATGCCAAGATCTATAAAAACACCGAAATTCAGTCGCTAATTTCTGCCCTGGGATTAGGCATCAAAGGCGAGGAATTTGATGTTTCTCAACTGCGCTATCACCGGGTGGTGTTAATGACCGATGCGGACGTGGACGGGGCCCACATTCGCACTCTGCTGCTCACCTTTTTCTATCGCTATCAACGGGAATTGGTGGAGCAAGGTCACATCTATATTGCCTGCCCGCCCCTATACAAGGTGGAGCGCGGCCGGAATCATCAATATTGCTACAGCGATCGGGAGTTGCAGCAGATTTTGGCGGGCTTCCCGGCCAATGCCAACTACAACATTCAGCGGTTCAAAGGTTTGGGTGAAATGATGCCCGATCAGCTTTGGGACACCACCATGAACCCGGAAACCCGCACCATGAAACGGGTGGAAATTGATGATGCGGCCGAGGCCGATCGAATCTTCACAATCTTGATGGGCGATCGGGTGGCTCCCCGCCGGGAATTTATCGAAACCTACGGGGCCAAGCTGAACCTCACCGACCTGGACATTTAGCCCGAATCTCCAGGATTCGTGGGGCAAGGGTAGTGCCTGTGATGTGATGATTTTCCGTGAAAGATTGCTTTCCCAGGCAGGCTTTTGATCGTTCATCATGATTGAATTACGGTACTACCCAGGGCTGGGACAGAGCGGCGTAAGCTAGACTCTGTGCTGTACTTGCCTTGAAGGGAGTGGGCTTGATGAAAACCCTAGAGGAAATTAAGCAGTGGCTTATACAAAACAAGCCTTTATTGCAAGAACGTTATAAGGTTCAGGAATTAGGTATTTTTGGCTCCTATGTTAGGCAAGAGCAGACGGAAGCCAGCGACGTGGATGTGCTGGTGGAGTTTTCAGAAACACCGAGCTTATTGAAATTTATCAATTTAGAAAACTACCTTAGCGACAACTTAGAAGTCAAAGTTGATTTGGTGCATAAGGCTGGCTTGAAGCCACGCATTGGGGAGCGGATTTTGGCAGAGGTTATTTACCTATGACCAAGCGGCAAACTCAGGATTATTTACAAGATATTTTGGATTCTATATGCTGCGATAAAACAGATTACATTAGACCAAAGTAGCCCGCAGGGTGGACACTGCCCACATAAGTTGCTGGACAACACCCCACAATGAAAGTCATCCCACACTTGCCGTCTAAATATATAGTTATTCCGCTTAGTTTTCGGTGAGAGAGCAACCAAAACCATATCTGTCAGTGATTGGAGTTAGGCTATTTAGGTATTGTCTGTAACAACTGAGAGTGTTATTACGCCTAGTACTAAACTTCTCCGGAGATCAGGCAAAGTCTTACTAGGTCAGAAAACAAGAATCCATATCTCTTACAAAATCTCTAAAAAATTCAATATGTTCTTCAACAAAAAGCATAAAGCTGCTGTCTAAGAAATCAAAGTCTTCTGTTGGCACAAACTCAAAGTCTTCAAATTTGAACACTGCCATCTCGTTTTCTGGTGAATGCCGCTCATATAAAATCGTCCTAAACTTTAAGCCCAAGTCTTGCATGATCTCCAAGTCATCATCTCCAGAACCATTCCAAACCGTAGTTAAAGCAAGTTCAAAAATACCTTCCGAATAATACTTATCAATTACTTTGCTCATATCAACTTTCATACCATTCCATTCAATTGTTCCTACGTATAGCTTTTTAATTCCTGTATCTTCAAAATCAAAATTCAGTATATAGATGGGGAGCCAATAAGCTTTTCCTTCTTCTTCTTTAAGTTGTCGATAGATAGATAGAAACAGAAGTGTTGAATGACAGATTCAGGTTATAAAAAAGGGGTAAGAAGATGTAATTCTTACCCCAAACAATCAAAAAGTAATACACCAATGTTACGCTCATTCTCTCAAATCGTCAAATCTATTCTCAAAAGCTTACCTGAGCATGATTACCCAGTGCTCAGCAGTCGGAGATTTTTTGAGATCTGGTTGACCTTCATTCTTGATCAAGGTTTGATGAGCATGAGAGACCTATTTTTCAAGCTCAA